>JAISYD010000016.1 GCA_031270145.1 Planctomycetota bacterium | reverse complement strand
GGTCGGCCAGATCCGCCATGACGTCCAAATCGGCGTTTTCCCGGATGAATTCGGACGAGCAGGAGCCGGCCAAGGCCGCTAGGCCCGGGAGGCGGCGGCAGCCGGCGGCCAAGGCGGCCAAGTCGCGTGGGCCGGCCCGGTTGGCCGACACCCGGGCCGCGATTCGTTCAAAATCGGCCAGGCGATCCAGGAGATTTTGGAATTCGCCTCGCTTGGAGGGATTCGCCAGCAGTTCGCCGACGCCCCGCTGTCGGCGGAGGATTTCATCCAGTCTGGCTGGCGGCGCCAACAGCCATTGTCTGAGCAACCGCGACCCTGGACCGGTCAGGGTGTGATCCAGGATGGAGAGCAGGGTGGGTCTGCCGCCGCCGCGCGGAAGGCCGGCCAGTTCCAGGTTGCGGATGCTGTTGCGGTCGATTTTCAGGACGCCGTCGTTGTCGATGAGGCGCGGCGGCCGCAAATGTTCCAGGCTGTCCAATTGATTTTCCCTGAAATAGGCTAGGATGGAGCCGGCCGCGCCCAGCGCCGCCGGATGCTCATCAAGGCCGAAGGGTGCCAGGCTGATGACGTTGAAATGCTTTTTTAAGAGAGTTTCCCCCTCGTGGGAATCGAAGAAGTAGGAATCGCGGCGGGTGACGCTGCGCCCCGCGGCCAAGAAGCCGGCCAGGGGATGGTTGGGATCGCTTAGCGCGTCGCTCGGCAGGAGGATTTCGGCCGGCGCCAGGCGCTCGAAGATATCGGCGAGGCCGGCTGGTTCCCGAATGGCCACCAGGAATTCGCCGGTCGAGAGATCGGCGAAGGCGGCGGCGCTTTCGCCCCGGATCACCACCGTCCCCAGGTAGTTGTTGCCGACCGGCGGCAGGACGCTGTCGTCAACCACCGTCCCGGGGGTAAGGACCCGGGTAATGCCGCGCTTGACCACGCCTTCGGCCGTGGCCGGATTCTCCAGTTGATCGCAGACGGCGACGCTACGCCCCTTTTCCATGAATTCCCGGATATAGCGATCCAGTTGGTGATGCGGGACGCCGGCCAGGGGTGGGGAGTCGGAGCTCCTGCCCCTCCGGGTCAGGGTGAGGCCGACTAGGCGGGAGGCCTCGACCGCGTCATCGTTAAACATCTCGTAAAAATCGCCCATGCGGAAAAATAGCAGCTTGTCCGGATGCTTGGCTTTCATCTCCCGCCATTGGCGCATGGCCGGCGTGCTTTTGTCGTCATTCTGGTTGATCAGGTTTTCCACGTGGGCATTTCCGGTTTGGCTTGCGGCTTGATCAACGCCGTATGTCCCCGGCGGACGGCGTCGATCGAGCCGCAAACCTCCAGGTTAAAAGAACCTGCCGCCGTTTTCGCTTTGCCAGAGATCTGGGTTCTTTCCCATTTTCGGCTTCAAATCGTCGGACAGGCGGATCGCCTCGGCCATGGTCTCGGGCGGGATCCGGGTCTCGAACATTTTGATGTTGTCCCGGAGTTGTTCCCGGCTCCGGGCCCCCACTAGGACGCTGTCGACGCCCGGGCGGTCCCGGAGGAAGGCCAGGGCCAGCGCCGCCATGGGAAGGCCGGCCTTGTCGGCCGCGGCCTGAAGTTTCGGCAGGAAGTCGAAGATTTCCTTCTCGAAACCGCCGTCGCTGTGAAGCCCCTGCTTCCAGGCGCCGGAATAGAAGCGGACATTGCGGCGGGGCAGGGGCACATCGTCGATGTTTTTGAATTTGCCGGTCAGGAGCCCCTGAGCCAGCGGACAATACGGCCAGATGGATATCTCCTGCGACCTGGACTTGGGGATGATTTCATCCTCTATTTGCCGCCAGAGCAGCGAATAGGGCAATTGGTTGGTGGCGACCGCGTGCCCCTTGAGGCCCTCGACGCACTTGACGCCGTAATTGCAAACGCCGATAGCGCGGATTTTCCCGGCCGTTTTCAGCTTTTCGAAGGCGGCCATGGTTTCGGGGAAGGGGATGGTTCGGCTGGGCCAATGCACCTGGTAGAGGTCGATGTAGTCGCTGGCGAGGCGTTTCAGGCTGGCGTCGCAGGCTTTGGCCATGCCGTCGCGGGTGAGTTCGTCGGTATAAGCCTTGGTGGCGACGATGACCTTGTCCCGCCGCCCCTTGATCGCCTTGCCGAGGATGACCTCGGCCGCCCCGTCGTTGTATTTCGGGGCCGAATCAATGAAATTGACGCCCAGGTCCATGGCCATATGGATGGTCTCGATGGACTCTTTTTCATCGTTCGGACCCCAATTCCTGGAGCCGGAAAAGCTCCAGGTGCCCAAGGCGAAACGGGACACCCTGAAATCGACCGCCTTCAAAACTGCGTAATCCATCGCGTTTCCTTTCTACCGGGTCGCCGCGCCGCCGTTGGCGCGGCACAATGGTAACCGGATAAATGATATGCCTCTGGCCGATGTTTGACAAGCCGTTATTTTGGAAAGGGCGGTTGCCGGCGGGACGGGTGATGCGGCGATGGAATATTTGCCTTGACTTGCGGCGCCGATTCAGGCATAGTTGGCGATCTTGCGTTGACGTGATTGCTTTTCCGGTTCATATGCCAGCCGTCGGCGACCAACCGCCCCGGCTTTTTAAGCGTTTCCCGGAAGGGGGGTGAGACAATTGATCCGTTTGGAACTTAAGCCAAACGAAAGCTTGGACAAGGCGCTCCGGCGTTTTAAGAAGATCTGCGACCGAGAGGGCCTGACCCGCGACATGCGCAAGCATTCCTATTACGAGAAGCCCTCGGAAAAATGCAAGCGCAAGGATCGGGAGCGCGAAAAGGAGCGAGCCAAGGCCATCCGGGTGGCGGAAAAAAAGAAGACCAAGGCCAGGAAGGCCCGCGCCAAATCACTCAAGAAACTGGCGACAACTTCGGAAAGGCGCGGTTAAGGCGGTTAAGGCGGTTAAGGCGATTCATAGGATTTTCCAAAATCCCAGCCGCCGATTCAGCCCACAGCCAACCTGACGGGATCCCGGCCTTTGGCTGGGATCCTTTTTTTTCGCCATGATTCCGCTGAGGTCCGGACGGCGACGGATGGGTCGTTTGCCTGGGAAACGGAGGGGATGCGGATCGGCGAATCGGACAGGAATTTTCCCTGCTATTCCATCATCCCGCCGGCAAAGGCGTTAAAGCGGCAAAACATTTTTTCCTTTTGAACGATTGCGGTTGATCCCCCGAAGGCCGCTTTGTTCACCTTTAACCGTAAAGATAAATGATAGTTAGAGCAAATACGGTGAAAGTTGATTTAAAGGCTATATGAAAGGCTATATATATTAATATGTAATAGTAAATATATATTGATACAAAAAACTCTTGATATTATTTATCCCGCTGATTGGCTGGATATTGAATAGAGATGGAAATTTACCTTTTCCCCGGAATGTTTCCTCGGTTGACAATGCCCGGTCGCGGACTATGATCCTACCTTGTCATCGCCGCCGCTAAAAAAAGCAAAAGGCATGATTGGGGTTCAATGTTTGGCGGCATTGATTGTCGCTGCCTTTCACTCCAGCGTAGACGCAATAACTTGTTTGGCGTATTCAATTTCCCTTGAGATGGGGAAAAGGGGTCGTATTGTCTTTAGTCAAAGAGGCGCTACTGGCCGGGATACAGGAGCGGCTCGGCTCACAGTTGCCGGAATCGCTTTATACGCAATGGTTTGTCCAGATGGAGATACTCTCCTGGGACGAGGGCCGCCTAGAGATAGGGGTGCCGAACCGCTTTTTCAAAGAGCGTATTGAGATGGCGTATTTCAGCCAATTGCAGGCCGCCGCCGCCGCTGTCGCCGGCTATCCGGTTAAGGTTGATGTCTCCGTTTCGCCCCGCCTTTTTGTCGCCTTCCGGAAGGCGCGGGAATTGGATTTGGCCGAGGCGGCCAATCTGGCGGCGAAGGACGGATTGCTGGCCTCCGGTCTGCCGGGAACCGCCGCGCCAACCGTTCCGTCGCGCCGAGTCGGCTTGGCTCTGAATCCCGGCTTTCTCTTCGACAATTTTGTGGTCGGCGCCTCGAATCGCCTTTCCCACGCCGTGGCGCTGCGGGCGGCGGAGCGGCCGGGGGAATACAGCCGCATCTACCTATGCGGCCAGCCAGGCATTGGCAAGACCCACCTGTTGCAGGCGATTTGCCATGCCGCCCGGCGTCTCAGACCGGAAACGACGGCAATCTACACCACGGGCGAGCGTTTTGTCGCCGAATTCGGGGCCGCCTTTGAATCCGGCCGCCTGAAGGAATTTCGCCAAGCCTACCACCATGCCGATCTTCTAGCCTTTGACGATCTGCAGGTCCTGGGGGTTGGGAAAAAGACGGCGAGTCAGGCCGAGTTGTTGCGCATCATCGACGATTTCGCCGCCCGGGGCGGGCAGATCGCCTTTGCCTCGCTATTGGTGCCGGATGAGTTGGAGGGCATTGACGGCAAATTGCGGGATCGCCTGGGCGCCGGGTTTGTCGACCGGCTTTTGCTTCCGGACGAGGAGACTCGCCGGGAGTTGATTGCAAGGAAAATGCGCGAGCGCTGCATTGAGCTGCCTCCGGCGGCGATCAAGACGCTGGCGGCGGGGATTTCCGGCAATGTCTGGAAGTTGGAGGGAACGGTAAGTCGGCTGGCCGCCATGATCCATATCGAGGGGCGGGAGCCTACTCCGGCCTGCATCCGCGCCGCCCTCGAAGTGTCCATCCCCCCGACCCGGAAATCGGCCTTGACTTTCCAGGACGTCATGACGGCCGCGGCGGAGGAGTGCGGGGTGACGCTTGAGGCCCTGTCCGGGCGCGGCAGATCCTTCGCGCTCAAACGGGCGCGGCAGATCGCCATCGTCCTCTGCCGCCAGTTGATTGGCGGATCCTATGCCGAGCTTGGCCAGGCCTTTGGCGGGCGCAGCCACGCCACTTTGATCGCGGTTATGAAAAACGTCCCCCGGGAGTTGTTTTCCTCCGGTTTGGACAGCCGTCCGGTGGAGCGCATTCTTTTCCGCCTGGGGCTGAACCTGAAGCCGGAGGATGTCCTTGAGGGACAGAAAAAACTCCTTGTCCCGCCCGCCACCTGAAAAACCGCGTTTCAGGCCGCCTAATCGGATAATCCAGGCCGTCTCGCATCCGGGCTCCCTCCGCGTTGCGCGGATTTCCCTGGACGGCGGCGTCAGAATGAATTGAACACCGCCTTGATGTACCGTCTATCCTCCATGCCCTGGAAGGCTTCCCGCCACCGTTCTAGGGGGAAGACGGCGCTGATGAAGGCCCGGTAATCCATCCGGTTCTCCGCCGCCAAAGCCAGGATCCGATCCCAGGTTACGACATCGTAGCCCAAATGTCCGATTATCGTCAAGCCTTTGCGCATGCTTGGATCCAAATTGACCGTCTGGCTTCCGGTCCAGCCGACCTTGACGATTCTGGCTAGGGGACGGGCCATGGCGATGGCGGCGGCCAGGACCTGATCGCCGCCGGAGGAAACATCCAACACCAGATCGGCCTGGTTTTCTCCGATGGCGTCGGCCACCGCCCTGGTCACGTCGGCGGTTTCGCGGTAATTCACCAGATGCCCGACGCCTAGTTGGCGGCCGAATTCAAGCCGGGTTTTGCTGCCTCCCACCAGGACGATTTCGGCCGCCCCCGCCAGTTTGGCCCAAGCCGCGGCGAAGAGGCCGATGGCGCCGGGACCGAAGATCACCACCTTTTGCCCCAACTGGAAGCCGCCCTCCTGGATGAGGGCGTAATAGGCGTTGGCCGACGGCTCCAGGATGGCTCCCTCTTCGAAAGAAAGGTTGTCCGGCAAGCGTCGCAGGCTCTGGGGGTAAAGTTTAAGCACTTCGCCGGGAATGCGTACGAATTCGGCGAAGCCGCCGTCCATCTTGGCGCCCAGCACTTTCCGTTCCGGGCAGTTCAGGAATTTGCCGATCCGGCAGGCGTGGCACTCGCCGCAAACGTGCCCGGTGTTTTCGCTCACCGCCCGGTCGCCCGGCCGCCAGCGGCGGACGTTGGCGCCGACTTTTTCCACCACCCCGCAAAACTCGTGCCCTATAATCACCGGGGTCGCGGTACTCGTGCTGCGGCAATGGATGCGCTCGACATCCGAACCGCAAATGGCCGCCGCCTTGACCCGGAGCAGAACGTCGTCCGGGCCAAGGGGCGGGATCGGCACGTCGCGGATTTCGACGCAACCTTCCCTGAATTCGTAAAACATCAGGGCTTTCAATTGACTCCCCTCCCTATTTTTCGCGATCAAGTATCGCCTGGAACCTGGCATTGGCGCTGTCCGCCACCGCCTTGAAATCCTTGCCCTCAATGGAGGCGGTCACGGCTTCGCCGATGATGTCCCTGGCCTCTCCCACCGCCACGACCATCGGACGATCATAGGGCACGCCGTCGGACGAATCCGCCACCGCCTTGGCCCAGTCGGGCTGGAAATTCTTGACCCCGTCCGGGCTTGACCAGACCGAGTTCCTGGCGCATTGGACGCCGCGCTCGCCCTGGATGAAGGTGATGCCGGCCTTGTTGGTGATGAAGTCGATGAATTTCCAGGCTTCGTCCTTTTGGGAGCTGCCGCTGTAAATGCCGATGGCCCAGGCGGTGACGTTGTACATGCGGGCCCCCTTCGGCCCCTTGGGGAAGACGATCACGCCGGTCTTGTCGGCGACAATGGATTTGGCCGGATCCAGCATGTTCGGGAAGATGGAACTGGCGTCGGTGTAGAAAACCGCCTTGCCCTGCGAGTAAACCGCCACCGCTTGCGGCCACGACATGTTTAGGACGCCGCCGGGCCCATATTCACGGAGCAGGGTGCCGTACATATCCATGGCGGCCAGGGCTTCCGGGGTGTTGACGCTGGCCTTGCGGGTCTTCTGATCAAACCAGTCGCCGCCGTGGCTATAAAGGAAGCTAGAGAACTGGGTGATGAGGGGACTGCGCTGGCCGCGGGCCACGAAGCCGTAAATCTCGTTTTTCTTGTCGGTGACCAGCTTGACCGCCGCCGCCAATTCTTCCAGGGTGGTCGGCGGTTTTATGCCGCGCTTCTCGATTATGTCCTTGCGGTAAAAGAGGACTTCGGCCTCGGTCACCAGGGGTATGGCGGTAAGCGTTCCGTTGATGGTGACGCAATCGCGGGAACTGGCCGAGAAATCCTCCAGATCGTAGCCTGGCGTTTTTTTGGCGAAGGGTTCAAGGTTCTCGTACCACTTGTTGCGCTCCATCACCCGGGCTTCCTGCAGGGGGCGGGTCATGAATACGTCGATGTCGGATGCCCCGGCGGTGAACTCGGTGGTCAGTTTCTGGTTGAGCTGATCCTCGCCGTACTTTTCCAGCGCCACCTTGACCCCGGTCGCCTTCTCGAATTCCGGAATCTTCAGTTCCATGGCGTCGGTAACCACATGGTTGACTCCGACGACGCGCAAAACCTTCTGTCCGGCCAGGGCGGCCGGGGCGACAAGCGCGGCAATTGCCAGCAACGCAAGCAGACGTTTCATAGGCGCACCTCCAATTTCTAAATGGTCAGAACCGACTTGACGTTTTTTCCGCTCTCCATGTCGGAAAAAGCTTTTTCCCAATCCGCCAGCGGATAGATTCCGCCGATGACCGGATCCAAATTCAACTGTCCGGTCCGCATCAAGGTCAGTACCCGTTCCCAGGTGGGATAGGTGTGGCTAAACGATGCCTGGAGGCGGGCCGCCTTTTGCACCAGCGGGTCAAGCGACGCGTCGACCGGCCGCGCCCCCCAGCCGATTTTGGTGATTTGCCCGCCCGGACGCACCATTTCGATGGATTGCCCCAAGGCGGCGCTGACCCCGGTGCAGTCAACCACCAGGTCGGCTCCGCGGCCGTCGCCGATCCCCTTGATGATTTCTAGGGGGGATTCGCGTTGGATGTTGATCGCGCGGTCGGCGCCCAGGGATTTGGCGATCCGCAGCCTGTTCTCGTCCCGGTCGACGCCTAGGATCAGCGTTTGGCCGGCGCCGCAAATCCTGGCGATTTGGAGGCAGAGGATGCCGATGGCCCCGGCGCCCTGGATCGCCACCGTGTCGCCGGGCTTGATGCGCGATTTTTCGATCAAGGCGTTGGCCGCCACGCAGACCGGCTCGGTGAGCGCCGCGTATTCGAGCGACACCTGGTCGGGGACGCGATGGATGATTTCCGGCCGAACCACGACGAATTCGGCCATGGCGCCGTCGATCAGGTTGCCGAAGCCCAGCCTTTCCGGGCAGAGGTTGTAGTTGCCGCTTCGGCAAAAGAGGCAATGGCCGCAGACGCTGGCGGCGGTTTCGCAGGTCGCCCGCCAGCCCGGTTGGATGTCGCGCACGTTTTTTCCCACCCGCTCGACCACGCCGGCGAATTCGTGACCGAGGATGACCGGCGTCTTGATGGCCCAACTATGGCTTTCACGCCACATGTGGACGTCCGAGCCGCAGACGCCGGCCGCCTTTACCCGCAGCAGAACCTGGTTGTCGCCCATTTCCGGGATTGGAACCTCCCGCGCCTCGACCTCGCCATCCTTTCTTCCGAATTTGATCACGGCTTTCATAATGCGGGCGCCTTTCAGAACGGAATCCGAAACCGGCGGATAGGGGACTTTTAATGATCGGAACACGGTCGCGGTATGGCGAACGGGTAACAACTGCCGGTTGTCAAAAGCGATCAAGGGAGGCGGCCGCTTTTCTGTTTTTCCGGATGCGGGAATACGCCGCCAATACCAAGCAATGGCAATTTTAACGGCGTCCGCGCGACTGTCAATTCTTTTTTCCGCCTAGGGCGAACCCTTGATTCAAAGCGAAAGCGGCAAATGCGCCCGCACTCTGTTTGGAAGGCTGGAGACTATTTCCCCGGGCTGTCGCCGCCCCGCAGGGCGAGAATCGCGGCGGCCGGATCGGGGGCGCGGAAAATGGCTGTCCCGGCCACCAGGCAGTCGGTTCCGGCGGCAATGACGGCGGCGGAGTTTTTCGGGCCGATGCCGCCGTCAACCTGGAGTTCGGCGGCGGCCCGCCCCTCGGCGTCAAGCAGTTGCCTGGCCCGGGTCAGGCGTTCAAGCGTCGCCTGAATGAAGGCTTGGCCGCCGAAACCCGGGAAGACGCCCATGATCAGCAGCCGATCCACCCGCGCCAGTTTGCCGGCCAGCCTTTCCATCGGCAGATCGGGGTTGACGGCGAGGCCGCGGGTTTTGCCGAGGCCGCCAATGCGGTCCAGGATGGCGTCCGGTTCCGGGTGGATTTCCAAGTGGATGGTGATGCCGTCGGCCCCGGCGGCGGCGAAGGCGTCCAGATGTTTTTCCGGATTGTCCAGCATCAGGTGGACGTCAAGGGGCAGGCGCGTGGCCTGGCGGACGCTTTCCAGGATGCAAATGCCAAGGGAGATGTTTGGCACGAAATGGCCGTCCATGACGTCGAAATGCAGGAGGTCGGCGCCGGCGGCCTCGACTTTGCGGATTTCGTCGCCTAGGCGGAGGAAATCGGCGGCAAGCAGGGAAGGGGCGATTTTGACGTTTTTGCCCATGGTCGCATTCCTTTTCGCGGCTTGGAGATGGGAAAAGGTAAATCCACCCGTGAAGCAAGGCATTATAATCCGGCGGCGGGAAAAGTAAAGCGGAATCATGAGGCGCGGCCGCGCTATTCGTCCCGGAGCAGGCGCATCATCTCCTCCATGTCCAGCCGGGCCGACTGATCCGCCCCGGCAAGCAGGTTGTCGGCGAGCTCCCGCTTGTCGCGGTGCAGGCGGACGATCTTTTCCTCAATGGTCCCCGCCGTCACCAGGCGGTAAACGGTGACCGGCTTGTCCTGCCCGATGCGATGCGCCCGATCCGACGCCTGATCCTCCACGGCGGGGTTCCACCAGGGATCCATATGGATGACGTAGTCGGCGGCGGTGAGGTTCAAGCCCAAGCCGCCGGCTTTGAGGCTCAGCATGAAAATCTCCCCTTTGCCGGCCTGGAAATCGTCCACCGCCTTCTTGCGCTGCCGGGGCGGGGTGGAGCCGTCAAGATACTGGTAGGAATAACCGGCCGCGTCCAGATGGCGGCGGATGATGGACAGATGATCCACGAATTGGCTGAACACCAGCGCCTTGTGGCGGTTCTCGATCAATTCGGCCAGGGTGGCCTTGAATTGCTCCTGCTTGGCCGACTCCAGGCCGATTCCGGGGTCGATCAGTTCAGGAGAGCAGCAAGCCCGGCGCAGGCGCATGATTTCGGCGAGGATCATCAGGCTCTTTTGTCCCGGGTCCCTTGGGACGCCGTCCTCCAGGCGCTCCAGGGCGCTTCGGCGCAGCGATTCGTAAAAAGCCCGTTCCCGGGGACCAAGCTCCACCGTCAGGGTGATTTCGGTCTTGGGCGGTAGGGCGGAAAGGACTTGGTTCTTCGTTCGCCGCAGTACAAAGGGACGGATGATCCGGCGCAGACGTTCTCCCGCCTCCGCGTCCCGGAAACGTTCAATGGGGAGGGCGAAGCGCTCCTGGAATTTCTTCAGGGAGCCGAGAAGGCCGGGATTGATGAAGTGGAAGAGGTTCCAGAGTTCGCCCAGATGGTTTTCCACCGGAGTGCCGGTGGTAATCAGGCGGAAACCCGCATCCAGGGACATGGCGGCCCTGGAGCGCTTGGTGGCGAAATTCTTGATCGCCTGGGCCTCGTCCAGGACCGCCGTCGCCCATTTGATCCCGGCGAACAGCTTTTCCTCCCGGTGGAGCAGGCTGTAGCTGGCAATAAGTACATCGCCGGGGCCAAGGCCGGCCGCCTGGCGGTCGCGGCCATCCTCCCGGAGTTGCGACATCCGGAGACTAGGCGCGAAACGGGCCGTTTCGTCCAGCCAGTTCTGGCAGACGCTGGTCGGCGCCACCACTAGGGCCGGCCCCAACCCCGCCCGGCGGACCAGGATAGCCAGGGCCTGGATGGTTTTCCCGAGTCCCATGTCGTCGGCGAGGCAGGCGCCGGCGCCCCATTCGGCCAGTCGGGCGAGCCAACGGTATCCCTCCAACTGGTAGTCGCGGAGGACGGCCCGGAAATTGGCTGGCGGATCGGGGGAAAAATCGGCCAGACTCTGGCGGCGCTCAAGAGTCCGCCGCCATTCGGCGTCGGCCGCCAACCCCAGGCCGGCTTTCTCCATGCCCGCCAACGCCTCCCCGGCCAGCGATGGAAGGCGGAGCCGGCCATCGCGCAATTCGCCCAAGGCGTCCAGATCGCCAAGTTGCCGGCGCAGATCATCGGTCAGCCGGATATAATCGCCGCCGCCAATTGGCACGAAGCCCGTCGAAGCTTTGCGGGCGGACGCCATCAGGCTGGCCATGTCGACAACCAGGTTTTCGTCCACCTGAAGGCTGCCCTCGACCTCGAGCCAGCCATCGGCGCTCCGCAGGCGCAGAGACAGGCCGCCCTGTCCGGAGACTTTCCGCACTCGGAAATGCCCGCCCTTGGGCCAGACCAGTTCAGCCTTGCCGGCCAGAGCCTCGGTTTCGGCCATGAAGGACAGGGCGGCGACCGGGTCGTCTAAGCGCCATGACATTTCGCCGTTGGCGGAGCCGGCCAAACTGGGGCAGGCCGCCGCCGCCGCTTCCGCCAGCGCCTTTTCCATGGCGTGGTCGCGGGTGGTTCTGAGACGGCGGCCGGCCACCGTCTCGCAAGCCATGCGTCCGCCCAAGCCGGGCCGCCAGGCCGGGCCGGCGGTTCCAAGGGGGTGCGACCAGATTTCCACCTCAAGGCCGGGATTCCGGGGGATTAGGTGCAGACGCGGCAGGGGGTCGGCCGCGACCGTTTCCCCGTCGATGGTCAACTCCGGCAGATCAGATTGGATTTTGATCCGTCCTGCCAGTTTGGCCATCGTATGGATTGCCGTTTCCCTTCCCGTTGGCGGGATGGTCAGGCCATCGCCTATGACCTTGGCCAAACTCCGTTCCCATTCGCCCAGGCGGAATATCCGCAGCCTGGTCGGGGTTTCCAGCCGGATGGCAGCCTCGGGCGGGCCGGAGCCGCTGGAATCGGCCTCGTTCCGGAGCCATGGCCGATCCCGGGGCATGAATTCGGCCGCGGCGGGTTCCAGGTTTATTTTGCAGCCGCCGTCCGCTTCCGAGATCGCCAGTTCGAATTCGCCGGCCGCCACTTCGATTCGCGGCCCGTCCGGGGCGTCTCGGAACACCAGGGGATGCCCGATCAAAAAGGAAAGCAGGAGCGGGACGTTGAAGCGCGGCTCGTTGTCCCAGCGGTTCATGGTCGGGAACAGGGCGCTGAAGGCCAGGCGATCCTGATCGGCGGCGTGGGGGACGGCGGGGTGGTTTCGGGCGATGCGCCGGAGGGCGATATTCCTCCCCTTCGACCAGGAGCCGCCCTTGCCTAGCGTTTGCTCGACCGGATAGGCTTCGACCGGGATGGAGGGATTGGGCGGATCTTCGGAAAAACGGATCACCCAGGCCACGCGTTTTTGCCGCTCCTCCCCGGCAACGTCCGGCGCTCCCGCCAGGAAATCCAGGGCGGCCAGGTTGCGCCGCCATTCGTCGTCGCCGCGGAATAGCCGGGCCAGGGGAAGCCAGCCGACGGGAAGCGGTTTTTTCGTCCGCCGGCCGGCATTGGCCAGCCACTGGAACTGGAAGGCCAGCCAATGGAAGCCACCCATGGCGGCGGTCCTTTCCCAGCCTCGCAAGGATTCCGCCAAGTCTGGCAACTGTTCGGGATGGATGCGAAGCATGACCAGGCCGTGGGCCAGGGCGGTAAGCGGGCGTTCATCCGGCGGGCTGCTGTTGAACGCCTTGGCGGCAAACGACTGGCCGGTCATGAAAAGCAGGGCGTGGCGGAGGCAGGATATGGCGCCGGCCAGGGGATGGCCGGCCAGCGCCGGCGAAGATAGGCGGTGGAGCATGGCGTTTGCCGTATCCGAAGAGTGGCCGGCCAGCGCCGTGAGGATTTGCCAAAAGGCGCCGCCTCCCGGCGACAGTATGTCCTTGGCTCCCAAGCGGAAACGCCTGGCGCCGGCGCCGTTTTCAGCCAGGGCCGCCGCGTCGTCGCCGCCGCTGGCCAGGGCCGGGGCCAGCCGGGCGGTCAGGCGCGTTTCCGGGTCGGCCGCCAATTCGGCCGTTTTCGCCGCCTCGGGGATTTTTCCCCGCAGGGTAAGCAGATTGACTTGGGCGGCCACCAGCCCATCCCATTCCGCCTCCCGGCCGTGCCGCTCCAGAAGCTCGTCCGCCAATTGCCCCAGCGCCGGATGCGCCGTCAGGCCAAGGGCCAGATCGTCAATGGCGGCGGCGAGGAGCCCCGCGAAGGGGGGAGAGTCGATGCCGCGCCGCCAGGAGTCGTCGGGTTGCAGCGCCGTCAGGTTGGCCAAAAAACCGCCGCTCCGTCCCGGCCGTTGCTGGAGCAGCGCCTTGAATTCATGGGCGGCGGCGTTCCAGTCGCCGGAATGGAAGGCCAAGCGGAAACGGCGGCCTGGCGATTCGCCGGTTCCCTCCCCTCTCCAGTCGCGGCCCCGGGTCAGGCCCGCCGCCGCCTGGGCCAGCGGCGTGAACAATCCGTCCCGAACCGCGTGGCGCAGGGCCATTTCCCCGGCCGCCGGCCGGCAAATCCAAAAAGCGTTTCGGTTGAGAGTCGCCGTTGTCCGCCGGTCGGCGAATTCCGCCTTGGCCAACCGGATGAGGCGGGTCAGGACGTTCTGCGGGGAGAAGGCCCGGAGCTGCGATTCGCGGCAGCCGGCCGCGATGAGGCAGGACGCCACGGCTTGGGCGGTGGTGGGCTCCATGAGGGCGGACAGGGCCTGGAGGACCATCTGATCCGGTACGCTAAGGGAATTATACCTGTCTATGAGTCGGACGCCGCCATTCCTCTCCGCCATTTCGGGCCAGCGCCTCTCTATGAAAAACAAAAACGCCGCCAAATGAAAATGCCGCCGCAGCCGCCCCGCCCGGGCCTGTCGGCGCCGAATCGTACATTATAGCCTTTTTCCACTTTGGCCGTCGAGGGATTTGTCGTTGCCGGGATCATTTATACCGGCCTACGCGGCTAAAATTTCCGCGGGCGCGAAGAATGGCCGGTATGTCCCGCGCGGTTTCGCAATCGCGGGAAGCCGGATTGCCGTCGACCCGAATCTTTTTTTTGACTATTTTTGCGATGTCTGCTAACATGATTGTAATACCAGTTATCTGCCGCTGGACAAGGTCTCGGCGGTGGTGGAGCACAAGCCGGCGGTCTGCGGGCGCTGCGGCAAGCCGCTGTCTGGCGGGGACTCGAATCCGTCCCGGCATCGGGTGTGGGGGATTCCCCCTCTGCCGCCGATGGTGATGGAGCACCGATTCCACTCCCTGCGTTGCGTCTACGGGGAATTGACGACCGCCCGTTCTTCATGAGCGAACTTCGCCGGCTCGGCCCCGTTCACTCTCCCATGCGCCGGATGGGGCTCTCGGCTCATGAACCGCTTCGGAGCGATACATGAGGGAAAAAACCGCACGGAATCCATATCTGATACGGGATTTATTCACCCTGGCGATATGCGCCCTTGCCGTCTGCATCATATGTCTATTGGTGGACCTCCTCTTTCTTGAACTTCGTGTGACCGCACAGGCAGTCAGTGATATCGTTGTCGCTTTGCCGGCCTTTTTTGCGCTCTGCTATGGGTGCGTTCGAATATGGGGAAGCGGCAACAAGTTCGCCGCGGCTCTGACGGTTGCGGTGTTCGTAATTTCGCTCGGAGTGCAACTCGGCTTTGTTCTTATCCAGCATAGACCATTGCTACCTCATGACATGGGATTACTGATTGATGGTATCGGAATGATTCGCTACATTCCTATGAATATAATTCGGTTTTTCCTTAAACCAATTGTTATATCAGTCATTGGCATGGCCGTACTTTCATTTCTTTTTTGGAAAATAAGACACGTATTTCTCGCTTTCCATTCGTCACGTTTGCCAATCCTGACTCCCGCCGCCCTGTTCGCCTTTGGCGTAATCTATTATCTTCTTCCCAACAATGCATGGCATTTGATTAATTGTCCGATCATCCTCCGCATCCCTCTGATGACGACATCCTGGTTCATCCGCGACAATTTCGTTTATCGCGGACCACGCGATAAACCGGAAAATTTGGAGATAATCAAGGAGCCGGCGGCTAGGCACATTATTTTCATCGTTGACGAAAGCGTAGGCGGAAAATACCTCGGCATCAATGGTTATCCTTCGAACACCACGCCTTTTCTCGAAAGCATGCAAGGCGAGTTTTTCAATTACGGCCAATGTTGCTCCGCCGCCAATCTCAGTCAGAACAGCAATCTTGTTCTCGTTTCAGGCCTTACAAAAAATCAGCTGCCCGATAGGAATCAAGCGGTAATGCGGCAACCGTCCATATTCGCATATGCCAAGAAGGCCGGATTCCAGACGTATTATCTCGACGTACAGGGTTATTCCCGGGGAAATAGCATTTATCCACGCGACTTCGCCGATTTCACAATGCAAAAAATTCAAGCGAAGCATTTTTTCGATCGCGACATTCAGTCTGTGGTGCATCTTCGCAACCTGATTGACCAGTCGGAAGAACCAACATTTACTTATGTATTGAAAGCGGGGATACATTATGGATACGAGAATAAAATCCCTCCCGCCTATTATCCAGACGCGTTGCCGGAGCGAGGTCATGTTCCAGAACTCTATCATCGGGCCATCCGGTGGACCGTCGATGAATTTTTCACTTCGTTGGAAAGGGCTATGCGTGGAAAGGATGTCCTTGTCGTGTACACAAGCGATCATGGCCAAAATTTCCTCGGAGATGGTTCGGCGCCGCATGGAGCGGGCCAAAACGCGCCCATTGACCAAGCGAATGTTCCGCTTATCATTTGGCCTTTCTCGGAAAAGGTGAGACAGGCATTTGAAGGTTGCGGCGGTTATGTTCCAGAAATGCGCGATCGCGCATGGCATTTTCAGTTTTTCCCGACGCTTTTACAGCTTTTTGGATATCGAAGCGACGATGTGGTCAAACGATATGGCGATGGATTGTTTCAAAAACCGCCGGAAAAGCGCTTCTTTGTATCGGGGAAGTTGTTCGACGAATTCGGAAAGGATTACTGGGAAACATATTTGAACGACTTCCGACTGAACTAATAGTCTGTTGACAAATTATACTGATTTTAGTTGAATAGACCCGATAAAAGTTGATTATTGATTCGGCCTTTTGGAGGGCGAATCATGTCCAGGCGATGCATTTTGAGTCGGGGGATCGAAGAGTCGGAGTTGTCTTCTCTTGGCGACAAGCGCAAAGACGCGCGAGTCGAGCGGCGCGTGGCGGCATTGCGGCTCATTGCCGGAGGGCATTTGGCCAAGGATGTCGCGCCGATGGTTAACGTCAATGAGCGGACAATTTGTGTCTGGGTCAAAGAGTACAATCGGGATGGGGTTGCTTCTCTTCGCTATGATACCAAGAAAGGGTCCCTTCCTCATCTGTCGGCCGAGAATGAAAGAGAGCTGGTGCAGGTCATTCGGAGGGGACCGCCCGCCGAGATGAAGATTGGAGTATGGCGTGGTTGGGCGTTGCGGAAATGGATTCG
>JAISYD010000305.1 GCA_031270145.1 Planctomycetota bacterium | reverse complement strand
GTTCCCTGGTATGCCGATGGCTTGGCCTTTTCCTGCCTGGGCTGCGGCGACTGTTGCCGGGGGCCGGGCGGTTATGTCTGGCTCACGGAAGAGGAGGCGCGGCGGATCGCCGACGCCCTTGATTTGGAATTCGCCGCCTTCGCCGCCCGAATGCTCAGGACAACGGCGGGCGGCCTGGCCTTGGTCGACACCGCCGGCGGCGACTGCCCGCTCCTGGCCGCCGATGGCGATTGCCGGGTTTACGCCGAACGCCCGACCCAATGCCGCACCTGGCCCTGGTGGCGGGAAAACCTCGTCTCGGAAAAACGCTGGAACGACTTGGCGGCCCGCTGTCCCGGCATGAACCGCGGCCAGGTCATCCCCCGTCCGGCCATTGAGGACGGGATGTCCAAGGATTTTTAGCGCGTGCCATATCTTTCCCGGGACGACATCGCGCAAATCGGCACCGCCAACCGCCCCGCCCCGCTGGGCGCGCTCCGCCTGTCAGGCCCCGGCGCCTTCGCCATTTTGGCGAAAACCTCTTCCGGGCTGGAGGAGACGCTCGCCCGCCCCTTGGACCGGAGCGTCCATTCCTGTCGCCTCAAGCTGCCGCTGATCCGCCATCGCGACGGGGAAAAGGCGGCGGAGGCGGAGATTTTCGCCTGTCCGGCCCGCGCCTTCCTCATGCCGGCGCCGTTGAGCTATACCCGGGAAGACATGGTTGAATTGCATTTGCCGGGGAGTCCGGCGCTTCTGGCCGCCGGGCTGGCCGCCCTGATCGCCGCCGGGGCGCGGGAGGCCGCTCCCGGGGAGTTCACCTTCAGAGCCTTCCGGAACGGGCGGCTGAGCCTGGGCCAAGCCGAAGCGGTGGAGGAAATCATCCGGGCGGCGGACGAAACGGAAAGACGCGCCGCCCTTTTCCGCCTTGGGGACGAAAACCGCCAACGAATCCAGGCCTGGCGCGGACTGGCCTTGGATCTCGCGGCCCGGGTGGAGGCGGTTCTGGATTTTTCCGACGAGGAATTGGGGGAGGATCCGGCGGCGGAACTGGCGGAACTGGCGGCGGCCCTGGAGCGGGACGGAATTGGCGCGTCCCGGACGCCGGAGGCCCTGGCCCCGGATTTGCCCCGCGTCGCCCTGGCCGGCCGGGCCAATGCCGGTAAAAGCTCCCTGTTCAACCGTCTGACGGACGGGAACGCCGCCATAGTTTCGTCCGAACCCTCGACCACCCACGACACCTTGCGCCGGGAAGCGGTTTGGGAAGGGACGCGGCTCCTGCTTTCCGACAATCCCGGTCTGCATCCTGATGGAAGCGACCGGGAACGTCAAATGGCGGAACTGGGATTGGAGCGGCTGGCCGGCGAGGACATCGTTTGCTGGACGCTTGACGCCTCGCGCCCCCTGGACGCCATTGACCGGGACTTCGCCGGCCGGCTGGCGGGGGAGGTCGTCGTCCTGCTGAACAAATGCGATCTGCCCGGCCTGACGACGGAAGAGAATGTACGGCGCCTGCTGACCGGAACAGGGCTGATGCCCAAGGCAATCCTCAAGGTCAGCGCCGCCACCGGGTCTGGCCTCGGCGAATTGCGGCGCATCCTGGCCGGGGCCGCCGCCGGAACGCCGGCCGCCGGCCGCTGGAACCGGCGGGAAATGCTGGAAATGGCCGAGGCCCTGGCCGCCTCCCGCGAGGCGGCGGCGGAACTGGCCGGCGCCGGACGGCTGGAGTTGGCGGCCGATTCGCTGCGCCGGGCCGCCGAATCTTTTTCCCGGACGCTGGGGGAAGGCTACGCCGAAACCGTGCTGGAACGCATTTTTTCCCGTTTTTGCCTGGGAAAGTGATTGGCCGCGAGGGGAGTTGCATGACAACCCACAAAATCATAATCGGCGACAGCCGGAAAGCCTCGCTGCTTGGCGACCAATCCGCGCAACTCATCGTCACCTCGCCGCCGTATTGGCAGCTCAAGGATTATGGCTCGGAGAACCAACTCGGGTTTCACGACAGTTACGAAAGCTACATAAACAACCTCAACGCCGTCTGGCTGGAGTGTCGTCGCGTCCTGTCCGACGGCTGCCGCCTGTGCGTGAACATCGGCGATCAATTCGCCCGCTCAACCTACTACGGACGCTATAAGGTCATTCCCATCCGTACGGAGATAATCAGGTTTTGCGAAACGCTCGGCCTGGATTACATGGGCGCGATCATCTGGCAAAAAGCGACGACCATGAACGCCAGCGGCGGCGGCGCCGTAATGGGGAGCTTCCCCTATCCGCGCAACGGGATTTTGCGCCTAGACTACGAATTCATCCTTGTTTTCAAGAAACCGGGCAACCCGCCCAAGCCGACGCCGGAGCAGAAAAAAGCCTCGAAAATGCTTAAGGATGAATGGAACCGCTATTTCGCGGCGCACTGGAATTTCGCCGGCGTCAGGCAAACCGGGCACATCGCGGCGTTTCCGGAGGAACTCCCGAAAAGGCTCATCAAGATGTTTTCCTTCGCCGGGGAAACCGTTTTCGACCCGTTCCTCGGAAGCGGAACCACGGCGCTCGCGGCGGAAAAACTCGGGCGCAATTCGCTGGGCTACGAAATCAACGAGGCGTTTATCCCGCTGATCAAGGAGAAACTGGGCTGTTCGAAACTTAATATTTACAACGCCGCAATCACCTTCGCCAGGGATGACGCCCGGATCGGGCGGACCCCGCCGGAAAACCTGCCGTATGTTTTCCGGGATCCGCATAAACTGGACAAGAAAGTTGACGTCAAAAAATTGAATTTCGGCTCGAGCATCGACGGAACCCGCAAATCGCGCGAAGACCTTCATGCGGTCAAGGAAGTGTTGTCGCCGAACCAACTTTTGCTTATGGACGACATCAAGATCAAACTCATCGGCATCGCTCCTAAGCCTTCGACCGAGCTGGAGGCGATTGATTTCATCAAAACCAAGGTGCGCGGACACCGGGTGTTCATGAGATTCGACTCCCTGAAATACGACGTCGGCGGCAATCTGCTTTGCTATCTGTATCTGGACAACAAGACCTTTATAAACGCGCATTTGCTCCGCAGCGGCTATGCCCAACCCGATA
>JAISYD010000264.1 GCA_031270145.1 Planctomycetota bacterium | reverse complement strand
ATTCCTGACGCACCCCCAACCTCGACTTGGGGGTGTTGTCGTTGAATCCGTGCGGATACAGGGATTTGGCGATCCCCCAAGTTGCACGGCTGGCAGCATCCCCTTTCTTATCCAGTCATCACCACCCGTTCCATGACGCCTGGAGACAGGATCATGGAAATAATTGTAGGCAATACTCAAACATCCTCGTGATTCTTCGCGAGATCGGTCGTCAGACCGATCTCGTCAGGGCGGTATTTGAAACTGGAGAGGGAGTCGGCGGCGCCAACGAAGAGGAGGAGCAAATGATCGACATTAAGGATGAGGTGCGCGTGATATTGCAACACCGGCGGGAACACCTGCGCCCGGTGGAGACGGCGCTGTCGAAGGTTGACGGCCTGTTGAACGAGTTGAAGCTCTTCCAGGACGCGGCCGCCGAGGAGTCTGGCTTCTTGCCGACGGAGGCGGCGGAGGGGATAAAAATCTTCCCCGCCGAAGCGGCAATCAAATCAGCGCAAAATGCCCGGCAAGACTTGGAGCGCGCGGCGCAGAGGCTCCGCCGCGATTGCGTCAATATCGGCGTCGCCGGCTGCGCCAGGCAAGGAAAGAGCACCTTTTTGAAAACCTTTTCCGGTTTCGAAAAAGACGACGCCATCCCGACCGGCGGGAAAGGGTTTTGCACCGCCGTCAGAAGCGAGATCCGGAACTCTACCGCCCACAGCGCCCGGGTGCTGTTGCATACCCGCGACAGCTTCCTGAATGAAACCATCCTGCCATATTACAAACAGCTCAACCTCTCACCCGTTCCCGGGAACCTCGACGAATTCATGTTCCGGGAGCTTCCCCCGCTCGCGAATGTCGGGGACGTATTCCTCCGCAGCAATCTCTATAAGGTGCTGCAGGACGTACGCGCCAACCTCGGCAAGGTCATGGGCATGATGCTGGGAAGCGAAAAAGAGATCGCGGCCGGGGAGATTCGCGATTACGTCGCCAAGGACGGGGAGAGTTGGAAGTATCTTGCAGTCCGCAAGGCTGTCATCGATGTGCCGTTCCCGGACAAGAGTCTTCCCCTGGAACTCCGGCTTATCGACCTTCCCGGGCTCGGGGATCTGGCCTTGAACATCAAGCAGGAACTGATGAAGTCGGTTGCCGATCTGGCCGACATCGTTCTGATCGTCCGCATGCCCAGTGCCACGGGGGACGAGTTCGGGGTCCAGGATATGGAGACGTTCAAGCTGGTGAGAGAGGCGCTTCCGGATCTGGAACCCGATCGCTGGATGGCCATGATCCTCAACCATACAACCACCAAGGACCACGACAATACCGACATCGCCAAAACGATGCTGGAAGAAATGGCGCCGAAGTTCGATTTTGGCGGCATCAAGATCTGGTTGTGCGACTGCTCCAACGTGGAGGAAGTGCGGACCAGGGTCGTGGGACCCGCGATGGATCTCCTGAAACTGTATACCGGCGCCTTGGACCGGAAGCGGCTGGACGCCGCCCGGAAATCCCTCGAGGAGTTGAAAGCCCTCCTCGCCAATCCGATCAATGATCTCACGGTGACGCTGGCCAGCCATGGATCGGATTTCCGCGACAACATCGCGGAGAAGTACAGCGAAGACTTCCTCACCGATCTTCGCGCCAATCTCCGGAGACTCCTTAACGACCTTCGGCCGGGCGCGACAAAAGACTGGGACGAACCCGCGGGCAACATAGTCAAGGCGATAAGGCAGATGACCACGGATGTTCATGCCGCCAATGCCAAGGACGGCGATCCCCCCGCCGGTTACCGGCCATGGAACGCGGCGATTATTTCCAAAAAGCTTAAAAACCTGGCAGGTGGGTTCGATGGCGTGCGCAACGAAAGCGCCACCAATACCCGCGTCGCGCTTACCCGTTTCATTTCGTCGCGACTTGAGACTTTTTTCCAAAATTATTGCGCCAAGCTCAAGAGTCGCATCGCCGAAAAGATCAAGGCCACCAATCCCATGGCGAAATTAATCGCGGTTGCGGATGACCAGGGAAAGGATTCGGGCCTTGGAGTCATGGCGGACGCATTGGCCGGACAAGCCCCGATCCTGAGCAACGCCTTCCGGCGTTTCTCGCAACTGTCATTCACCTACGACGCCGACTTCCATACCATCGTCCGCGACTATCTCCGGCCCCTGGATCCGGACGACACGGATGTCTTCAATGGTCCCGACGGCCTTGGCAAAGTGCATTCGTACAACGAAAAACCAATCGAGTTTGACGCCGATGCGAAATACATACGCGAAGTTCTCGACGTTACGTCGGAGAGGATTCTGGATCGCCTTTCCGAAGCTCCCATGGATCTGAAGGATCATATGAAGAAAGCGGTATTTGCCGCCGCCGAGGAGCTTTGCGACCAGATTATCTGGAGCGACGAGGCGGAACGGGAGTGGAGGTTGGTTCTTCACAACCGGCGGCGGGAACTGTGGGCCGACCAGTATGCGGACCAGGATGCCCGGGACAAGGCAATACGCGAGTGGCGCAGACGGCTGGACGATATCGGGCGAATCGCATCCGAATTGGCGGCGGCGACGCTCCGGCCGGAGTCGGGACAGTATTCACAGACAAAGGGAGGGCAATTCCATGGGTAAACAGGACGACAAGTCGATGACGCGGGACTACGGGTATGGCGAACATATCGACGTCTGCCTGATCGGTCCCAGCGGGGTTGGGAAAACCAGCCTGCTGGCTACCATGTACCACCACCTCCAGGACTATCTGCCGGGCAATGTGCAGTTCAAACCGCTCGAAAACGAACTGTTCGTGAGCTTGACCCGGAAGTATGAGGGATTGGCGAAAATGGCGAACGTACCGCCGCACAGTCTTGCTGTTGATGACAGCGGGGGAAACATGGACATACAAACTTACCCTTTCGGGTTCAATTTCGTCACGCATAATGGAACCCCGGTCAAATTTCTCCAGGTGAATTTTCATGACACCCCCGGAGGCTACACCAAGACGATGCCCGAGAAATTGACCGCAAAGATCAATTCCTCGCAGATTATCATCGTCGCGGTGGACGCCGGGGCGATGATGAAGGCAACTCTCAGTAACGCAAACGAGTTCAACGGGTACAAATATGTTACGCACCATCTGGAGGAAACCTTCGTCGATGCCCGGAACCGCCTGGTCCTCTTCGTCCCCATCAAGGCCGAGACCTGGATCGCCGACTGGCGGGTGGCGCGGAACATGGCGGATGCGGCTGGGAATCCCCTGATTCAAAAGGCTGGCGAACACCTCGCACAGGCTTTGAAGTTGTTCACCGGGTTCAATAACCGGCTGGGCATCGTCGTGCCGGTTGAGACCATGGGCTGCGTCCGCTACCTGGCCACCACGTTCGCCCCCGACGGCAAGGGTGGTGAAGTCATTCATTACTCGCGCACCCATGACGAATTTCGCCCCCGGCACATCCACTTCCCCCTGTTCTACACACTCAATTTCATCGCCGCCGAGTTTTTCCGCAACAAAGGCATATTATGGAAATTCTTTTACCACTTCTTTGGCAATTATAAAAAACTCCTGAGGGCTCTGGAGAAGTCTGACATGGGCGATTCCCGTCCGCCGGTGAGTTTCCACGGCAACGGCGAATTGCTGGATTCCCCTCTCGGAATCAAAAAGAATCGTATTCCCAAGGCGGACGGCAACAACGGCCTGGAGGCGACGCAGGGAGGATAATGATGACGCACACCGGCAATGCCTGGCTGCTGTGCACCAGGACCGCAAGCAAGGACTATTTTTGGATCGGCGGCGGCAGTGAGCCGACCGACTTGTATAGAAGCGTCTCGGATGAGTCGGGGCATCGGTGCGGCTATTTCCTCGCCCATGGCGACGCCGTGGAAATGGGCTTGAACCGCCTTGACGCCGACCGCCGCGACAACATCAACCGCCGCATCCGGCATTCGCTCATTCTGAAGGCGAAAGCGGACGGCGCGGAGGCGGACTTTTTACGCCGCGCATTTGCCCAGGCCATAATGGACGGTACGCCCCTGGCAACCGATTCGGCGGCGGCGGCATTGGGACGGCGGCTGTATGCGTGGTGGGAGGAATCCGGGTCCACGAACCCGGCGGCGCCGATTATCGACTGGTGGGATCTGGCAAAGGATCTCGCCGCTTCCCTCCCGGAATCGCCTGCCGCCTCGAATTTGAAACCCAACTGGTATTACCAGAGAAGCGCCGACATACTCGGCCGGCTTGCCGCGTCGGCGAATCGTCCAGCGCCCGTCCTTTTGCTCTGCGCCGCCACCAACTATACCGGGAGGATCATCCGGTCGGCGGAACAATACAGGAGCGTTCCCGCCATTGTGTGCGCCTTGGAAGATGCGCCATCGGACGGGGAGCCGTTGTCCACGCATAATGAACGGATGCGGCCCGCCGCTAAACCGAAAATGAAACTGTGGGCTCTGATGCTTGCCGTCGTGGTCATCGCCGTGGCGGTTCTGGCGTGGTTATGGCTAGCCAAGACGCCGGATCATGCTGGCAAAACAGAGGAAGCCCCCGGCTCGTCCATTCCCACCGCACCGGTTGCACCGACAGCAGAATCGACGGCCGTCGGTCAGGGTGAGACGACTACGGTCGGGACGCCGGAACGCACCGGCGAAACAGAGGAATCCACCGGCTCGTCTACTCCCGCCGGAACAGATGAGCTTGAAAAGGCACCGCAACAACCCGGCGGTCAGGTTGAAAAGACGCTTCAGGCTGATAAGCGGGAACAGACGGTCGCTCCGTCGCAACCGTCGCCAATCCCTCGCACCCCAATGCCCATTAAGGAAGGAACCGATCCATGATACGGACCTACCTGATCCCCATCGGCTTCGCCGCGGCCATCGGCGCGGGCACCAACGAACTCGCGATTCAGCTTATCCTGCACTGGATTCTTCCCCGAAAGAAGAAGGACTTTGCACGGCGTGTCCGCGACATCATCGCCACCGACCTGATGTCCCCCGACAAGATGCGGGATAAACTCGACGAACCCCAGGTCGGAGACGTGCTTCGTAAGACCATCGACAAGGAACTCGCCGACCGGTTGTCCCGCGATCTGCCGGAACCGGCAGCGCTTCTTGCCCAGCATATGCCGGAGGTGGACGCCCTGTCCGCCTGGTTGCGCGCTTCCCTCCTCGGGGAGTTTGCCCAGCGCTGCGACAGCCCGGACTTTGCCGCCGGCGTACTGCGCCCTTTCCTCGCCGAACGCTGGGATGCCTTGAAGCACCGTTCGCCCAAATCGCTCCTGTCGGCTCAGGCGGACAGCCTCTCCGCCTTTGCCCGGGATTGGGTCGTATCCCTGGAGCATTCGGAATCCCTGAAGAGGAACATCCGCCGGGCCTTGGACGGCTGGCTGGCGGACAGGATCGGCTCGGCCGGCAGTCTCGCCGACCTGCTCTCTCCCGACATGGCGGCGGCGTTGGAGGACCTGGCGGCTTCGCAAACCTCGGCCGTCATCCGGCAACTCTCCGATTCGCTCCGGGACCCCGGCATACGGGCCGCCATAGCCGCGGCGGTCATGGCCGGCATCGACAAGCAACTGCGCGGTCAGGGCGTGCTCGGCGACATCAAGGGCGTTTTCGTCAGCGCCATGCACATCGAGCACGACGTGGAGGGCATCTGCCGAAATCTCCCCGCCGAACTCCAGGA
>JAISYD010000228.1 GCA_031270145.1 Planctomycetota bacterium | reverse complement strand
CGACGCTCTTCCGATCTGGCAATATGCCGTCGCCGCCGAATGTGCCCATCGCCAACATAGCCGAATTCGCCGCCGCCGACTATGTTCCGCCGGAGCCCATCCCCATGCCGACGCCCGACTCGTCCAGCCGCCGCGTCAATCCCAATCCGCAACCCGCCGCCGCGTCGCCGCCGCGTCGGCAACCGCCCGCGGCCGCGCCCAGCCAGCCAGCCGCAATCCAACCGGTCGCCGCCCCGGTTGCCCCGGTTGCCCCGCCGCCGCCGCCGGCCGCCCTTCGATCCCAGGCCCCGCGTCCGCAAACCCCGGCCAACGATCTCGGCCGGTCGCGGCCGCTGGAATTGGCGGATTCGCCCGTCCTGGCCGAAGCGGCCGGATTGCCGCCGACCCAGCCGACGCCGGTTCAGCCGCCAATGCCGGTGAAACCGGCGGAGCGTCCGCTGTTCCGCATATTGGTGCGCGACGCGGATCCCGCTTCCCCGGAAATGGCCAACGCCGGCAGCAAATGACCGCAAGCGGCAATCATGGCTAGAGGCGCGCGCGGACGGCGTCAATCCGCATTGATTATCGCGTTCGCGGCCGCGGAGAATCGTGATGCGCTTCGCCAATGAAGGCGGCGATGTCGACGCCCAAGCGGCGGTTGCGAAAAAATATCCGCCGCATTCGGGCGGATGCCTGGCCGCCGCCCGACTTCAGGGCTGATAAAGCGGCACTTCCATGGGGGATGGCGGGGTGGCGTCGATCCGGACGTCGCCGGGGTAATCGCCGCCGGATTGCGCCGTTCGTCCGTCCGGGATTTCCGTACGCGGCCGACGGCCGGAGGCGTCCTGGTCGCGGCGCATCCGGTTGCGGGCCTGGCTGGCATCCCGGAGCTGCCCGGCTCGAACCAGGATGTCGCCCACTTCGTCCGCCCGGTCGACCCGCTCCAGCACATAATGCAGGTTGTGCTGATCCCGGAGGGTGGCCGGAAGCAGCGCTTCGCTCACAAAATCCGCGCCCGCGTATTGATAGCGCGGCGCCTGAACCGGTTCGCCGACATGCAGGGGATAGAATTTCACGGTCACGCCGTTTTCCTCGAAGCCGGGATGCTCGATCCAGATGTCGTAAACGCCGTAATGCTTGAAAGGCACGATATAGGGGGTCTTGCCTTTCCATTGCTGGTTGACCGTCACGTCGGCGCCGGACGGGTCGCTGGTGATCACCAACGCCCGTTCCACGCAACCCGGCAGACAGGACAGGATGGCAACCGCCAGCATGACAGCCGTGATCCGCATAACCGCTCCCGCCCATGACAAAAGCCAGGCGCCTTGGCGAAAAGAAAAATCGTCTGGATTGAGGGGATGCCTCACCCACACGACATATAATATATGGTTCCAATGATATGCGCCGGGGAGTTTTTGTCAAGACTCGGGTCCGCGCGGCCGGTTTTTCCGAATGTTTTTCGCTTTTTTCCAAAGGTCCGCCCGGATTTCGGCAATTGGAGGCCCGGAGATCCGCGCCGCCGGGATGGGGAGCGGCGCCGCGACCGATATTTGCTTGACCCTTCCGGGCGGATCGGGTAATATGGCGGGGGTAGGCGGTTTGGGCGCCAAACCCTCATTCGCTGAACAGAACCAGCCGCAAAGGGAATGCCGTGAGAAGAAATCCGGGGTTCGTTTTTGCCTTGGCCGCCTTGGCGGCGGTTTTCCAATTCCGGGCCATGGCCGTTTCCGCCGACGGGGCGCCGGTAGGAGGGTCTTATTGTCCGCCCGGAGCCAAGTTCTGTCCCGCTCCCGGGGCCGACAACGCCATTTATTTAGACACGCATTTTGGCTTGGACGCCGGAACCGGCGAGGTTCGGGCCTATCGCGGAACCGTCCATCCGGATGAGGCGCCCAATCCCGCGCCGGACGGGGAAATGACGCTGTATTCCGCCCCCGCCCCATCGGTTGAAAACCGCTTTATCCCCAATGCCGCCCATCCCGGCATAACCCCGGCCGACGTCAGGCGGGGCGCCGTCCGGACAACCGCCGGCCGCCAGGCCGGTTCCCTGTCCGAGGTCGCTTATCAGCAGACTTCCCGAATCGGGTCGGCGCGGGTGACCACCCAGGGTGAAAAAGTGCCTTGGTGGAAGGGAGGCATGTGGCGCAACCGCAAGGCCGACAAGAAAGACGGCGGCCGCGGGAGCGCGGCCAAGGCCCCGGCCCCCGCCAAGTCGGCCGTTTCCAGGAACGAGGAGGATTTATGGGACGACTCCGGAGACTACGATCAATCCGGCTATGATCCCTATGCCTCTCCCAATCCGGCCGATCCCTATTCGCCGCCCCGGGGGAACGGCTACGCGGCCGGGCCGTATGATTACGCCGCGCCGCCGGTCGGCCAGGGCGGCTTTGTCGGCGATCCCTACACGCTCCCCAATTCCCCTCCGCCCAGTTCGCCCTATCAAGCCGGCTATGTCTATCCCGGTACCCAGCTTTCCAATGAAACCGCCTCGCCTGGCGGCTATTCCCAACCTGGTTACGCCGCTCCCCCGAGCCATGATTATCCAGCCCCGGCCGATGTCGGCGACAACTTCATCCCGCCGCCGCCCGGCGGCCAACCGCTCATGTACGGCGCTTCAAGCGCCGACGCCCCAACCACCAGCCCGCAGTTCGACAACGCGGTGCGCCTGGTCAAGGACAACCGTTTCGGCGAGGCCAAGGCCATCCTGTTGGCGGAAACTTCCCGGAACCCATCTAGCGCCGCCTCCTGGCGCTGGCTAGGGGACTGCCAGTACAACCTCCTGGAGCTGGAATCGGCCATCAACAGTTACACCCGGGCGCTGGAGTTTGATCCGAACGATTATTACGCCTTGCGCGGCATGGGCTTCGCCCGCTTGCACCGGGGGCACGAGTATTGGCGGAACATGCAGGAGGTGGTGCGTACCGACAAGGAGCGGGGCGCCGCCATCTTCGCCCAGGCGCACGAGAATTACAAGAAGGCCCTGGAACAGCTTGGCCTCTGCCTCAGGCGCGCCCCCAACGATGGCGAGGCCATTTATGGCGAGGCCATGGCGGCTGAGGGCGCCAGCCGCAAACTCTACTCGAACGCCGTCAGTTTCCTGCGATTGGGGCCGGAAAACCGGGAGCGGGCCGAGTTGTTCGCCGAGAATTGCCTGAACGTCATCAATAAGGGGATCGAGCGCGCCAAGGAGCGCGCCGGGATGAGCCCGGGCGACTCCGGCCCCCGGGCCCTGCTTGGCGGCCTGTATCTGCGCAAAGCCATTTTATATCAGCAACTAGGCAAAAAAGATCTGGCCCTGATCGAGTTGAAGAGCGCCCACGACGTCCAGAAATCGATTTTGGATGAAATCGACAAGAACAACGTCACCGCCCAGAGGAGCGTCAATGAATGCGAGTCCTATTGGAATTCCTGGGGCGGAAGCCAGTTATAGGCCAGACGGGAAAATATGCTGACCATCGGCAAACCGGCGCAGTTCGGGCCAGACGGCATGGCCTTGCGAGGGCAATGCAGCCATGAGTCGCCGGGGTGGCAATTGTGCTGGTTTGATCGCGGGACGCCGCCCACTCCGATTTGGCAGGGCGCCTACAAGACCTGCCGCCGGCTCCAGGCCAGTTGCCGCGACGCCAAAACCCTTGAGGAGGCGCGGCAAACGGCGCAGGCCATCCTCACCGCGCCGGCGCGCGGAGCCAATCAGCCGACCGACGTCTATCCCACGCCGGCGGAGTTGAGCGCGGATCGGGAACACGGCGCC
>JAISYD010000190.1 GCA_031270145.1 Planctomycetota bacterium | reverse complement strand
GGTAAATCCGTGCAGTGGCTAAGCATTAGTTTGGCGGCCATTGCGATTCTTTCACACACGGATTCTGCATGGCAGCATAGAGCCAAATATTCACTGTCATTCTGAAGTTTTTTTTCCCTCCAAGAGAGGTTTCCTGAACGATGCTTTCGCATTAAGAGTGCAATCAATGCGATAGTCAAAAGCGAAATAATGATGACTAATCGAGATATTTCATACAACATTGACTATGAAATCATTCACGACGTCTCATAAGACAGGCCGCCACGCTTCCTTCCACTTTCCCGCCTTCGGCTGGGCGGGGAGGGACCTCGGAGCCGGCCGACAAGACCCATAGCCCGTTCTCAATTCCCGAACAGCGCGTTCGGCAGCCACATTGATATGGCCGGGACAAAGGTCACCAGCATCAAGGCGAAAACCATGGTGAGGAACAGCGGGAACATTTTCTTAGTCGTACCCTCGATGGCGGTCTTGCCCACGGCGCAGCCGACGAAGAGGGCGCTGCCCACCGGCGGGGTGCAGAGCCCCACCGCCAGGTTGAAGATCAGCATGATGCCGAAATGGATCGGGTGCATGCCAATGACCGGGCCGGTGACGATGGGCAGGAGAATCGGGGTCATGATCATGATCAGCGGCGCCATGTCCATGAAGCAGCCCAGGATCAACAACATCAAATTGATGATCAGGATCAGGAGCACTCGGTTTTCGGTGATGGAGAGGAGCAGCATAGTCACCATCTCCGGTACCCGGAGTTCGGTCATCATGTAGGAAAAAGCCTTGGCGCAGGCGATCAGGGCCATGACGATGGCCAGGGTCCTCAGGGCGTTCCTGAGGGTCTTGCCGATTTCGCGCAGCCTGGCGTTCCGGAACACCAGGTAGGAAAGGATGAAGACGTAGACGCAGGCGATGGCGGACGATTCGGTGGCGGTGAAGACGCCGGCCCCGGTCCCCACCATGATGATGGCCAAGGTCAAGAGCGGCAGGATGGCGTGGATTATGATCCTGGCCCACTGATCGCGGGGGACGGCCACGCCCTTGGGGAAATGATAGTGCCCGGCCAGCAGCCAGCACATGAGGGCGAAACTGCCGCCCAGCAGCATGCCGGGGAAGAGCCCGGCCATGAGGAGCGAACCGATGGAGACGCCGCCGGCCGCCAGGGCGTAAATAACCATGTTATGGCTGGGGGGAATGAGTACCCCCTGGCAGGCGGTGGTGACGGTAAGCCCCACCGAGAACTCGCGGTCATAGCCCTGTTTCACCATCATCGGGATGACCACCGGCCCCATGGAGGAGACGTCGGCCACGGCGGAGCCGGAAATGCCGCCGAACAGCATGGATGAAAAGACATTGACGTAGGCCAGGCCGCCCCGGAAGCGGCCGATCACCAAGTTGGTGAAATCAATTATCTTGTCGGATATGCCGCCGGCGCCCATGAACTCACCCATCAGGATGAAGAAGGGGATGGCCAGAAGCGAGAAGTTGTTCACCCCGTCGATAAGCTGGCGCACCATGACCGAGAGATTGGTGCCGTTCGCGACCGCCGACATGAGGGTGGCGGACAACAGGCAAAAGGTGATGGGCACCCGCAGGGTCATGAGTACGGCGAACCCTCCCAGCAGGATGTAGATGGGCAGGCTGTCGGAGTTCATTGGCCGCCCTCCCCGCCCGCCACCCTCTGCGCCTTGAACTGTTCCACGTAATCCACTTCCGGCTCTGAAAACATCAGATCCCCGCGTTTCAGGACGCCGGTCAGGAACAGGATGGAATCGAAGGAGATCATCAGCCCGGCCATGGGGATCGGCAGGTACTGCCACCAGGTATTGAGGCCGGTCATGGGAAGGCGGCCCGGCAGACTGTACATCTGGATGCAGCGGCGTCCGCCGTAATAAAGCATAAACAGACCGCAGAGCAGCACCACGATGTCGGCGAAGTTGAGCATGGAGCGGCGAACCCAGCCGTCCTTGGGGAACAGGTCGTACACCACGTTCACGCCAATATGGGTATGGTCGCGCACCCCCATGGCCATGGCCAAGAAGGCGAAAAGAGTGACCAGGAGGCGCGGAACCTCCTCGGCCCAGCCCAACCCGGTGTTGAAGACATAGCGGAGCGTCACCGCCAAGGTGACGATGGCGACCATGCCGATCAGCGCCACATCGGCGATGAACAGCATGATCCGGTGAAGACAATAATTAACCGTCCGCAGCAAGTCGGCCAAGAGTCGATCTCCTTTGCGGGAAAGCCCAAAAGCGATTTTGGCTTTGGCGGCGCAAAAGCGCGGTTTGTCCGGGGACGACGGCCGGAGCGGATCCATTCCGCCGTCCCCGGCGGAAAACGTCAATTAGAACTTTTCGCCGACTTTCTGGATTTGGGCCAGAATGTCCTTGAAATCGGAACCGAACTCGTCGTAGAGGGGGGCCATTTTCGACTGGAAGCTGGCGAAGCCGGCGGGAGTCAACTCCACCACCGTGGTGCCGGCCTTGCGGACGATTTCCTCCGATGACTTCTCCTTTTCGGCCCACTTCTGGATTTCAAAGGCCTGGGTGTCGGCGGCGCACTTCAGGATGAGGTCGAAATCCTCCTTGGAGAGGTCGTCCTTGACGACCTTGCTCATGAGGAGTATCTCCGGAACCCGGGTGTGCTGATCCAGGATGTAGTATTTGGCCACCTCGTAGTCGCCCATGTTCTGGTAAGTTGGCCAGTTGTTCTCGGCGCCATCGACCGTCCCGGTCTGGATGGCGGAATAAACCTCGTTCGGACCGATGCCGGTGACGCCGGTCCCGCCCAGCAACTCCACCATGCGGACCATCATTTTGTTGTTCTGCATGCGGATTTTCAAGCCCTTGATGCCGTCGGCGTCCTTGATTCCCCGGGTCAGGTAGAAGCAGCGGGAGCCGGCGTCGTAATAACAAAGGCCCACCAGACCGGAACCGCTGGCCTCAATATCGGCCAGGAGCTTTTTGCCGATTTCGCCGTTCAGCACCGCCCACATATGGTCGCCGCTCTTGTAAAGATAGGGCATCTGGATGGCGTTGATGGCCGGGACATAACTGGCGACCGGGGAGGCGGAAACGCGGGTGAAGGCCAGGTCGCCCACCTGGAGCGCCTCAATGGCGGCGGTTTCCTCGCTGTAGAGAGTGGCGCCGGTGTAGACCTCGATCTTGATGCGGCCTTTGCTGCGCTCCTCGACCAGGCGGGCGAACTCGCGGTCGGCGAGCGAGGTCGGGTAGCCTTCGGCGTGAACCTCGGAAAGGCGGTAGGCGCCGGCCAGGGCGCCGGCGGCCAGCGCCGGCAACATGGCCAGCGCGAGAACCAGGGCGATCAGTTTTCTCATTTCTTGCTCCTCCTAAAAATACGACGACATTGTAGCGCACAAATTGCGTTGCTTGAAGCGCGCAAGCGCCGCCGGCTCAGCGAAGCGAGGCGGTGGGGAAGGCGTCCATGTCGTCGAAAACCTTGTTTTCGCCGGCCATGGCCCAGATGAACGAGTAGTTAGAGGTGCCGCAGCCGGAATGGATGCTCCACGAGGGAGAAATGACCGCCTGCTCGTTCCCCATCACGATATGGCGGGTCTCGGTCGGCTCGCCCATCAGGTGGAAGACCACGTTGTCGCCAGCCAGGTCAAAATACATGTAGACCTCCATGCGGCGCTCGTGGGTGTGGACCGGCATGGTGTTCCAGACGCTGCCCGGCTTCAGGGCGGTCAGGCCCATGGCAAGCTGGCAGGTTTCCAGGACATCCGCATGGACAAACTGGTTGATGGTGCGGGCGTTGGAGGTCTCCAGGGCTCCGACTTCACGGTGGATCGCTTTGTCATAAGGGATGGCCGTGGTGGGGTATGGGCGGTGGGCCGGGGCCGAAGCCATATAGAATTTGGGCGGATTGTCCGTCTTTTCCGCCTTGAACTCCACGTCCCTGGTTCCCATCGAAACGTACAACCCCTCGATCCGGTTCAAGCGGAATTCCTGGCCGTCGGCCTTCACCAGGCCCGGGCCGCCGATATTGATGACGCCAAGCTCCCGGCCGGCCAGGAAGAATTTGCTGCCTAGGGTTTTCCAGCAATCGATGTTCTGGTCTAGCCGCAAGGTTTTATGAATCGGCATGGCGCCCATGGCGATCACCCGATCGACATGGCTGTAGACGCCGGTCACGTCGTCGGGGGCAAAGACCTTTTCAATGAAAAACTCCCGGCGGAGCTCCTCGGTGGTGTATCTCTTCATGTCCCGTTGGTTGGCGCTGTACCGGATGTCCATGCGTATCTCCTCCCGGTCTCCAAAAAAACGTCGTCCCGGCGGGTCAAACATGCAACCGGGATATAAACGAGGGTAGAAGCGACGCCGAGGATAAAAGCGTTTGTCTTGAGTGAACGGAATATATCATTCATGGCCGAATTAGTCAAACGAAAACCGGACATTTTTCTTCCGGCCGGGCGATGCCGAGGCTGGCCCTTGCCGACCGCGCCCCGCCAAGCCCTGGCGGACTGGCGGGGCGCGTATTTTTTGCCTAGGCCGGCTATCCGGCTTTTGGGCCGACGCTAGCCGACCAGGGCGGACCTGGCTCGCTCGACCACCAGGCGGAACGCCTCGGGGTCGTGGATGGCCAATTCCGACAGGGTCTTCCGATCCAGCTCGATTTTGGCCTTGACCAGGCCGTTGATGAAGCGGCTGTAGGACATTTCCAGCGCCCGGACGGCGGCGGAAAGGCGGGTTATCCAGAGGCGGCGGAAATCGCCCTTGCGCTTGCGGCGGTCGTGGGTGGCGTAAACTTCGGCCCGGATCACCGCGCCCTGGGCGATGCGGCGGAGCTTGCTCCGGCCACCGACAAACCCCTTGGCCTTTTTCATCGCCGCCTTGCGCTTTTTATGTTGGGCTACACCTGTGGTGGAACGTGACATTTTTAGCTCCTATCAGCGTCGCGGGTTGATGGTGGATTTCAAATAAGTCCCAAGCCGAGGCGAATCTGCTTGACCGCCGCTCCCTCCAACGGGCGGATCTTAGACAGGCGGCGCTTTTGGACCGGGCTCTTGGCCGAGCGCTTGTGGCGGCCGCCGGCCCCTTTGGCCATGACCTTTCCGTTGCGGGTCACCCGCACCCGTTTCACCAGGCTTTTGCACGGTTTTTGCTTAGGCATCCTCGTTTTTCCTTTCTCGCTGTGTGAAACCCCCGGTCATTCCGGCGAATCGTCCCCGGCGTCCCCGGCCTCATCGTATCCCCCGGAGCCGTCGTCCGCGTCGTCGACAAGCTCCTTGGGAATAATCCGGGTGATATGCTCCAAATCGCGCGCCGCCATCTCCTCCGCCAGCCGCCGCTCGGCCTCGGCCCGGCGCCGACCCTCCTCCTTCTCGCGGGCGGCCAGGATCTGCTTCAGGTTGGCGAGCGGGGCCAAGCTCATCGCCATCTTCTTGCCGTCCTTGCGGGGCGGACTTTCCATCTTCGCCACGTCGGCCAGCGGCTTGGAAAACTGCTCCAGCAGCAGGCGCTCGCCAAGGTCGGCGTGCGAGTGCTCCCGCGCCCGGAACATCAGGACGAAAAGCACCCGGTGGCCGGCCTCAATGAACTGGCGCGCCTTTTCCCGCTTGATCCCCACGTCGTGCGGCTCGATGCGGAACGACTTGATGCGCAGTTGCTTCAGTTCCGACGCCTGGTGCTTGCGCTTCTGCTCGTGGTCGCGTTTGGCCTGCTGGTATTTGTATTTGCCGTAATCCATGATGCGGCACACCGGCGGCTTGGCGGTGGGGGAAATCTCCACCAAATCCAATTCCGCGGTCTGGGCCTTTTCCAGTGCCCCCTTCAAAGGAACCACCCCGATGGCCTCGCCCTCTTCGCCAATCAACCGCACTTCGTCGCCGCGAATCTGCTCGTTAAGCCTCAGTTCCTTTTTGTCGCCGCTCGCTGTCATCTAGCTCCCCCGCGATAATGGCTATTATCCCTCCGGCCTCGGCGGCAAACGCCGCTCGCGCGCCTCGGCGGCCAGCCCGGCCGCCAACTCCTCAATCCCCCTGGTTCCCAAATCCCCCGCGAAGCGTCGGCGCACCGCCGCCGCGCGGACATCGCGCTCACGCTCGCCCACGATCAGGAGGCAGGGCACTTTGGCCAGTTCCCCTTCGCGGATCTTCGCCCCGATCTTGCCGCCCCGCCCGTCCAATTCGGCTCGGAGGCCGGCCCGGCGCAATATATCCAAAACCTCCCGTCCCCAGGGGACGGCCGCATCGGTGACGGTAAGCACCCGGGCCTGCACCGGGGCCAGCCACAGAGGGAAGTCGCCGCCGTAATGCTCCAGGAGGCCGCCGATGAAGCGCTCCATCGAGCCAAGCACGGTGCGGTGGATCATTACTGTCTGGTGGCGATTGTTGTCGGCGCCGACGTATTCGACATTGAAGCGCTCCGGCAGGTTGAAGTCGAGCTGAGTGGTCGGACCCTGCCATTCGCGGCCCAGGGCGTCCACCAGCTTGATGTCGATTTTCGGGCCGTAAAAGACGCCGCCGCCCTCGTCCATCTCGTATGGCATTCCGCGCCGCTCCAGGACGGAGCGGAGAGCGGAGGTGGCGGTCAGCCATTGCCCGTCCGTGCCGATGGATTTGGCGGGCCGGGTGGCGAGGAACGCCTTGTATTTGTAGCCGAATGTCCGCATCATGTGCTCCATAAGATCCAGGACGGCGTTGATTTCGTCCTCCGCCTGATCCGGAGCGCAAAAGATGTGCGAGTCGTCCTGGGTGAAGCCCCGGACCCGAAGCATGCCGTGCAGGGTGCCGGAGGGTTCGTAGCGGTAGACCGTCCCCAGCTCGCACCAGCGGAAGGGCAGTTCGCGGTAGCTGTGGCTGCCGGCGTTGTAAATGAGGATGTGGCCCGGGCAGTTCATCGGTTTGACCCGGTAGGGGTTGCCGTCGATGTCCATAGGACTGTACATCATGTCGCCGTAGTTCTGGAGGTGGCCGGAACGCCGGTAAATTTCCTCCGAGGCGATATGCGGGGTGTAGAGGAGGCGGTAGCCGCGCTTCAGGTGCTCCTCTTTCCAGAAGGTCTCGACTTCGTGGCGGATGATTGAACCGTTAGGGTGCCAGAGAATCAGGCCGGGCCCGATTTCGGGCTGGGTGGAGAAGACGTCCATCTGCTTGCCGAGAGTCCGGTGATCCCGGCGCTTGGCCTCTTCCAGGCGCTCAAGGTGCGCCCGCAATTCATCCTGCGTGGGGAAGGCCGTGCCATAGACCCGGGTAAGCTGTTTCTGTTTGGCGTCGCCGTGCCAATAGGCGCCGGCCAGGCTCATCGCCTTGACGCAGCCGATCCGGCCGGTGGACGGTACGTGCGGACCCCGGCAAAGGTCGGAAAAGGCCCCCTGCTCGTAAAAACTGAGAACGTCGCCGGAGGCGCGGGCGATGTTGTCAAGCTTGTAGGGGTCGCCGGCGTATTTGGCCTCGGCCTCGGTCCGGCCGAGTTCGCGCCTGACAAATGGCCGGTTGGCCTTGACGATGCTCCGCATCGCCTTTTCGATTTTCGGGAGATCCTCGGCGGTGATAGGCGAGGGAGTATCCACGTCGTAATAAAAACCGTCTTCGACCGCCGGTCCGTAGGCGAAGCGCGTACCCGGGAAAAGTTGGAGAATGGCCTCGGCCATGACATGGGAGGCCGAGTGGCGGATAAGCTCCAACCCCTCCGGCGAGCCGGGGAGGATGAAGCGCGCCTTGGCGTCGCGGTCGATCAGGGTTGAAAGATCCCGCATCTCCCCGTCGACTTCGGCCGCCAGGGCGGTTTTGCCCAGTTCCCGCGAAATCTCCGCCGCCACCCGGGAAAGGGACACCGGCCCGTCGAAGGACAATTGCTTGCCGTCGTCCAGGGTGATGGTAAACATGTCCATTCCGTCTTTCATTTGATCGGGGCAAAACAGGCGTGGCAAACGGAAGACGCCGGCGAAGGCTGGACTCGCCTCCGCGACGCGGGATTCCGGATTGTCCGCACCCTTTTGCCGGCAAAAACAACATCCGGCTCTTCAGCCCAGCGGAAGGGAGGGCGCTCCCACCGCGGACGGCGCCGGGGGACATAACCCCGGACGCGGTTTCCGGCCTGACCGAAAATCCGAAATGCGATTTAAGCGAAACGCCGGATAGATGTCAAGACAATTATTCAGCCTGGTACTTTTGCGGCGGGGCCTACGCAGTGAAATTTCCCTTGAGCGGCTCGAGGGGATAATTTTCATCCCATCCCGCCGCTTTGCGTCGGCTTTTTATTTCCAGCTTGCGGCCGGTCCCCCGCTTGAGGAGGTGGAGCGCCATATGCCCCAGCACGACAAAGCTTCCTACGCGACGACGAGCCGCGAAGGTTTTGTCATTGGCGCCTTGGGTCCGCCCCGCTGGACAACCACGGTACGTTTCAGAAAGAACGCCTCCCTTCATTCCCATGACCCGGCTTCGCTTGGCACGCCACCGGACGGTTACGGGGATTCCGTCTGCCTGCCCGGGAAACGCCCACTCGCGAATCAGAGGCGGCTCCTATTTCCCAAGGCTCTTGACGCTGTAGAAGGCGTCCCGGCCGGCGTATTCGGCCGCGCCCTCCAGTTCCTCCTCGATGCGCAGCAGCTGGTTGTACTTGCAGATACGGTCGGTGCGGCAGAGCGAACCGGTCTTGATCTGCCCGGCATTGGTCCCGACCACGATGTCGGCGATGGAAGCGTCCTCGGTTTCTCCCGAGCGGTGGCTGACCACGGCGGTGTAGTTAGCCTTTTTGGCCATTTCAATGGCGGCCAGGGTTTCAGTCAGGGTACCGATCTGGTTTACCTTGATCAAAATGGAATTGGCGCAACCCAGCTTGATGCCTTTTGCCAGCCGCTCGGTGTTGGTGACGAAGAAGTCGTCGCCCACAATTTGCACCCGCTCCCCCAGCTTGCCGGTCAGGAGTTCATACCCCTTCCAATCGTTCTGCTCCAGACCATCCTCAATGGAAACGATCGGATACTTGTCGACCAGCATGAGCCAGTAGTCGACCATCTGCTGGGAGGTCTTGGCCTCGCCGGTCGATTTCTTGAACACGTACTTGCCGGCGGCGTAAAATTCCGAGGCGGCCGGATCCATAGCGATGGTGACATCCTTGCCGGGTTTGAAGCCGGCGCCCTTGATGGCCTCGACAATCGCCTTCAGCGGTTCCTCGTTGTTGGCGAAGTTGGGAGCGAAGCCGCCCTCGTCGCCAACGGCGGTGGAAAGGCCCTTCTTCTTCAGGACCGATTTCAGGGTATGGAAAATCTCGGCCGACCAGCGGAGCGCCTCCGAAAACTTGGCGGCGCCGACCGGCTGGATCATGAACTCCTGGAGATCGACGGACGAGTCGGCATGGGAACCCCCGTTTATGATGTTGCACATGGGGACGGGAAGGGTGTGGGCGTAGACGCCGCCGATGTAGCGGTATAAAGGCTGACCGGCGCAGTCGGCGGCGGCCTTGGCGACGGCGAGCGAGACGCCGAGGATGGCGTTGGCGCCGAACTTGCCCTTGTTTTTGCTGCCGTCGGCCTTGCACATCGCCATGTCAACGCCTATCTGATCGGTCACATCCATGCCGATGACCAAGGGGGCGATCTTCTCATTGACGTTCTTGACCGCCTTTTGGACGCCCTTGCCCTGGTACCGGGCTTTATCGCCATCGCGCAACTCCACCGCCTCGTGCTCGCCGGTGGAGGCGCCGGAGGGAACGGCGGCCCGGCCGAACCCGCCGCAAGCGGTCATGACTTCCGCCTCGACCGTCGGGTTGCCGCGCGAATCAAGGATTTCCCTGGCTTTGACGCTGATGATTTCCGACATGACCTTGTTCCTTTCAGACAGACTGGAGGCAAAAAAACAAACAACAGCAATTATACGCCGTTTGCGGTTCGCGGCAACGTTTTCCC
>JAISYD010000067.1 GCA_031270145.1 Planctomycetota bacterium | reverse complement strand
GCCTCGGCGGATTCCTCTCCCGGCATCCCGTTTGACCGCGTCTCCGGAATCCGCGCGTCCGCGTCTTGCCCTTCGTCTCTTTGAGTCTCCCCGTCCTTCATCTTCGCGGGGTCGAAATCATGTTCCCCGTCCTTGGGGACATCCACCCCGATGCGGTCCGTATCCTTCGGCGGCAACACCTTGGCCCTGGAGAGAAAGACCGGATCGAGGAAATACAGCGGCTGCCGGCCCCGAATGGGAGCGGCGCCGGCCACGCGCACGATCATCTCCCCCGGCTCCTCGATGTCGCCTTGAGCGTTTTTCTTCGGGCCGGGCAGGGCCATGACCTCGTCGGGGGTGAGGAGCAGCCGTTTGTCGCTGCGGATGGACTCGGTGACCTGGCCGTGCAGCATGGCGGTGCGCTTCCCCGACACCGAATACTGCCGCTCGACCACGGTGGTCTCGCCAAGCATCTGCGAGATGTATTTGGCCGTCTCCAGCCGGTTCGGGGGAAACATGACCTGGATGTGGCAGTTCGAGATGATCGAATTCTTGTCGCCGTACACGGCGTCGAACTGCACCGTGTCCTGGGAGATGATATAGCATTTGATGCCGTAGCCGGCGATGAAGGCGAGGCCGTCGGTGATGGGCTGCAATTTCCCGAACGACGGGAACTCGTCCAGCATCATCAGCAGCCGGCGCTTGTGGGCCATGACCGCGCGGCCGTCCTCGTAGTCGATCTTCGCCGCCAGCTTCTTCAGCATCGTGTTTATCAGGAGCCGGAGCAAGGGGCACAGCCGGTCCTTGTTGTCAGGGGTGGTGATGAGATAGAGCGACACCGGCTGCGCCGCGTTCATGATGTCGAGGATCCTGAAGTCGGACTTTTCGGTATTCCGCGCGACCACCGGATCCTTGTAGATGCCGAGGCAACTGTCCATGGTCGAGATGACGCTGCCGCGTTCGTTTTCGGGTTTATTGAGCATCGCCCGGCCCATCGAGGCGACCAGCCGGTGCGTCCCGCCGTCCGGGTGATGCTTGAACTCGACCATCTCCCCGAACTTGTCCTCCAGCTTCATATCGGGGTTGTCGGGGTCGGCCAGGAAATAGGCGATGGCCTGCATATTCGCCGGCGTTCCTTGGCGCTCCCGCTTGTAAAGGACGTGGGTGATGACGGCTTCGAGAAGATTGGCGGCGCTGTTCTGCCAGAAGTCCTCGAGACCCTTCCCCTTGGGATCGATGATGGTCTCGGTGAGGTTCCGGATGTCGCCGGTCTCCTCGCCGGCGCCAAGCCGCACCTCGTCGAGGGGATTCCAGCGGGCGGAAAACTCGGGCGATCCCGGCTCGAAGCGGAGGACGATATTGCCGGCGTGCTCTTTCCTCCAGCCGGAAGTCAACTGCCACAACTCGCCCTTGAGGTCGGACACGACCGTGCTGTGGCCCCACGACAACAATGTGGGCAGGACCAGGCCGACGCCCTTGCCGCTCCGGGTGGGGGCGAAGCAGAGGACGTGCGACGGGCCGTTGTCGCGGAGATATCGCATCCGCCCCTTCGGATCCAGCCATGCCCCGACGTAGACGCCTTCCGGGTTGCCCAATAAACCGCTCGCCTCGATCTCGCGCGCGGTCGCCCAATGCGCGGTGCCGTGCAGCCTGGCGTTGCCCCTGGCGGATTGGCTGACGATGCGCTCGCCCACGATGTACGCCAGGAGCAGGCCGGCCGCGACCGCCATGCCGTAGGAAGCGGAGATCCGGAACGCATCCGGGAATTTCGTTCCCCATTCCGAATGCCAGACGACGATCATGGCGGGAAGGTAGACGCCGCCGACGTTCCAGCCCAGGGCCGGATCGTAGCGGCATTGCCGGGCGAAGTGCTGGGTGGCGGTGATCAGTCCCGCCAACAGCGCCGCCAGCACAAAAGCCGCTTTCAGGCCGGTATGCGGTTTTGCATCGCTTGCATAGCCTACTCCAATGGGTTCGTCCCGACTCATCGTTCCATCCCTCCCGGTTGCGGTTCATGGGTTGGGGTGGGGATTCGCAGCATGGATTTCCGGCGCGCTTCCAGGGCGGGATCGGCGAAACGGATCCCGGGCTTGCCGGCGACCGCCGCTTTCAGGATCCGCTCCGCGAAGTCGCGGTCGCCCGGCGGGTGGGAAAGTTGGAGGACTTCGCCGTAGCGCTGTTTCGCCAGGCGGAGGGCGAGGATCAGGGTGTCCTGGCTCGCTTCGCGGCTGACCTTGAAGGCGGCGCCGTCGTCCCTGATCGCTTCGCTTCCGACCCGGTAGACGACGGCGCCGCGCTTGGTGACCGTATCGACCGGCTGGCCCGGCAAGATTGCGGGCGGCGCGTCCGGTCCGTCGCCATGCAGCCGCAGACCCGATTTTCTGACCTGGACATAGGCCCTGGCGCGCAAAGCGGCGAGCGCTTCCGGCCGGCCGGCTTTGGCCTGCTCCTGCAGCCAGGAGAGCCAATTCCGGTTGCGGGCGTCCCGGTACACCGCTTTCCGCGCCTGGCCCGCCTCCCGGCGAAGACGCCGCGATTCCGCCCGGCGCTTCTCGTTCAAGGCCGTGTAGAGCGCACGCTTGGCGCTGCGGCCAGCCGGAATGCGCTTCGCGGCGAGCCGTTCGCGTTCATAGCCGGCGCGAACGGCCGCGAGACCGCGGCGGCGCCCGGCGTCGATGGCGTCAAGCCGGGCCTGGCGTTCGGCCCGGGCGATTTCCCGTTGTTTCCCGAACTCCTCCTTGAGGGGATCGTCGACGCCCACCGGTTCCCGGCGGTAGCGCTTTTCCGGAACCATGCCGGCAAGATCGCCGGAGGCAGGCCGGAATGCGCCAAGGCGTTTCTCAAGTCCGCTCCTGGACAGGGACCGGTCGATGGCGCTGCTTTTCGCCCTGGCGCCGGAGGCGTCGGCGACGACCAGGCCATTGCCGCGCAGTACAAGGGCGAGTCCGGCCCTGGCGAGGTCGAGATGAAGGCTTTCCCACGATGCCGCCGTTTTCATGGCCGCCAAGCACTCCCGCCTGACAAAGCCGATGAAACTTTCCTCGCCGGTCATCGCCTCGATGTCGCGCGCCTTGTTCCCGGCGGCGGTTTCGCCGGTCGGTTCGTGGTTGTCGATCTCCAGGCGATACTTCCGTTCCGCCGCGGCGCAGATTGTGGCGAGGGCCGAATGATCCCGAAACGGGTCGTGGATGGTCAGCTTCTTCGGGTGGATCTTGTTGACGACGACGTGCATGTGAAGGTTGTCGGTGTCGCGGTGAACCACCGTCGCCCGCTGGTGCTGGCCGAAACCGAGTTTTTCGCACACCTCCCGCTCAATCCGGCGCATGGTTTCCCGATCCGGCTCCTCCCCGGCCCGGAACGACAGCATCAGGTGATAGGTCCTGTCCCCCCGCGCCCGGAAGTTTTTCCGTTGGGTGCAATACATCTCCCTCGCCGCCATCCTCGCGTCCTCCGCCTGGCAGTTGGCGACAAAGGCGAACGCCACCCGTTGCGTCTTGCCCTGGGCGTCGGCGAGGTAGTCCATGAGATTCAGGACATTGCTCCGGGCGACGTTTTTCATGCGGATATGCTTCGGGATCATGGCGGTCAATTCCGATTGGCTGTGAGATTTTTGGTCACCGCCTCCACCAGGATGCGCAGCTCCTCCTGGACCTTCCGGATGTCGAGCAGCGTGTCCTCAATGACGGCGGTCGCCATGGGTTTTCCCATCGCCATGGCGCGTACCCGTTCCCCGTTCGACAAAAGCATTTTCAACAACCCGCCCAGCCGCCCCTGATCGGCGTGGAGCTTGAACACCTTGTCGAGTTCCGACAGCCCCTCGATGTTTGCCGGTTTGTGGCCGAGAGCCAGGGACCGGGCGTAAGCCGACATGGACATGCCGCTGGCGGCTGCGGCGGCGGCGATGCGCCGCTTCTCCTCCGGCGCAACTAACATCTTGACAACGCTGGTCTTGGCGGGCATGCCAACTCCCCTAATCCCGCGCCGGGGTCCTGCCTGCGTCGACCACCACCCCGAAGCCGGCGCGGCGCAGAGCCCCGAGATTGTGCTCGCCGTAGGCGATGAGGCAGATCGGAGCGTTGACGGTCGTTTTCGCCCGCACCCCGTTCGGATAATGGAAGTGCGGGCGTCCCTTCACAAAACAGACCCCAGCGGCATGGCCCCACACCGAATCGAAGAACATCCGCGTCTCGGTCCTGGCCGGGACCAGGGCGATGCCGTCGCCATGCTCCCGCATCCTGGCCAGCCACCGCGCAGCATGGGGGCCGAAAGGCGGATTCAAAAACACACGGCCGAACCAGGGTTGCGACAGGCCGTCGTCCCGGCGGGTATAACGCCGCCGCGCCGTCGGCCAGGGCATGATGTCCGGGGTGCAGGGGTCGAGGTCGAATTCGCCCAGCGCCGCGACCATCTCCGGCGGGGTAAGCCATTCGACGTTGCTCGCAGGGCTGTTGATCTGGTACGTCGGCATCGCATGGCCTTTCATGCAGAACCCGCCCGCCGTCATGCCGCGCCGGCGGCGCGTATGCGTCCCCGGACGTTTGCGGGGCGGAGCCGCTCCGCGGCCCTCCGGAGGACAGGATTTTCGTTGAGCCGGAGGCGAATAAGAAACCGCGAAGATGGACAGCCCGGAGGGTGGCCAGCTTCGCCTATCCTGCCCTTGAAACAGCCACCTATCAGTTGCTTTAGTGTAGCCGATAACCGCTTTATAAACAATTAAAATCTCTTTTAAGGGTTGACAAGGCGATTTATACGTGCTACAACTCGCTTTCGTTAGCTTTTAATCGCGTTTGTCCGCGATTCGGCGCTTTCACGGCGGGCGTTCGGCTCTGGATCGGCTTGCGCGCGGCGGATTTTCGACGGGGGATTGTGGGGATGGAGAAAAAATCCTTGCTCCAGTTGTTGGCGGAACGGTCCGTCGGCGACGGTTCCGACCGCCGCGCCCGCAACTATGCCGTCTTTTTGGCGGTCAAGGACGAGGTGGCCGAGGCGTTTGAACAAGGCTGGTCGTTGCGGCGGATTTGGCGGGTGTTGAAGGACGAGGGCGGGATTCCGTTCGGCTATGACGCGTTCCGCCGCTATGTCCGGCGCTGCATATGGGGAAGGCCCGAAAAGGAGGCGGAGCCGCCCAACCCATCGCCGGCGGTGGAACCGGAGAAGGCGATCCAGGGCCGGGCCATGCCCGACTGGCCCAAACCGGGAACCGGGGCGGCGTCAAAGACGGCGTCCAATTCCTACAAGGGGGAAATGCCGGTCTACGGCCGCAAGAGCCGGCCCGGGGACTTCGGCAAGTTTTGATCGAGGGTGTGGACTTTACGGAGCTCTAAAGGAGGAGTTTGGCATGGCAAGACTGCATTTGTGCCTGGGCGCCAAGGGCGGGATCGGCAAATCGTTTGTCGCCGCGCTCATGGCGCAATACCTGACCGACAGCCGCCCGGAAAAACCGCCCATCTGCGTCGATCTCGATTTCAAGACGCAGACCTTCGCCAAATACCGGGGGCTGGAAGTGAAACTGCTCGATGTGGAGACGGACGGCGAAGTCGACCGCAACAAATTCGACGTGCTGGTGGAGCGGATCGCCGCCGCGGACCCGGACGACGTGTTTGTCATCGACAGCGGCGGCAACATCTACCTCACCCTCATGAACTACTTCAAGGTCAACGATGTGGCGAACATGATCCTCGACATGGGGAATGAACTTCTTCTCCACGTTCCGGTCATGGGCGGGCAGGAGTTGGACGAGACCCTGGAGACGTTGCGCGAAGTGGTCGCCGAAACGCCGCCGGCCGCCCTGGTGGCGGTCTGGATCAACCAGTTCAACGGCCTGGTCGAAAAGAACGGCAAAAACTTCGAGCAGTCCGACACCTACGCCGAAGCGAAACACCGCATCCGCACCATCACCTACATCCCCCGCTGGCGCTCCGACATGGAGCGGGACGTTTCCGAAATGCTCAAGGCCAGGGTCACCTTCGACGTGGCCGACAGGATGCCCGGCTTCGCCATCATGGAGCGGCAGCGCCTCCGCATCGCCAAGCGTTACCTCTACGCCGCCCTCGATTTCTCGGGAGTCTGCCTATGAGCGCGTCCGATGCCAAGAACCGCGATGTCGTCGATCCGGACGAGGTGATCCGCGAAGTCGCCCTGCAAAACGGACAGGGCCTTCTCCGGGACGACCCGGTGATGATGCTGGTGACCATCATGAACTGCGTCGCCAAGGCGTATGACGAGCATAACGAGGGTCTTGTCGTCAAGTACGCCGGCCTCTTGACCGAATACCGCCAGTTCCACCAGGAGGCAGCCCTGCAATGGCGGAACGACGCCAGGGACTATGCCAATACCGCCCTCAACGCCGCCCTGGACGCCGCCCGCGACAACGCCGCCGCCGTCATGTCCGAGGGCGCCGCCAGGATCCACGCCATGATCGGCGATTCCCTGGGGCGGCAGATGGCGGCTTGCCTGGCGGACCAGAAAAAGGAATTCAGGAAATTGGAAAAATATCTGGCCTGGATGGCCGCCGCGACGGGAGCCGCGCTGCTGGCGGCCGCGTTGTTGGCGCTTATCGGATAATGATCCCGTCGATAAGCCCGAATTATTCATACCAATTATCTGAAACTGGCCGCATAGTTGTTTCAATATCCTGTCGTTGCTCATGATGGATTCCCAAAGACTCGACAGGAGAATATCCATGA
>JAISYD010000047.1 GCA_031270145.1 Planctomycetota bacterium | reverse complement strand
CGGCATCCGCCTGGAAGATATGGCGCTGGTAACGCCGCGGGGGTCGCGGCTGATATCCTCGCTGCCCCGCGAAATCGACGACCTGATTTTTTGAATTGCTTGTATTTGGCGGAATTGGGGTTATAATGCCGAGGGGACGGAGCGACCGGAACCGGTTCCGGTTGTTGGGACTATTATCCGGATGACTTGTTGCGGGGTTTTCGCATGAGCGACAGCATTGACAAAATCAAGGACCTTCTCGCCCTGATGCGAGACAACGACTTGGTGGAACTGGAGTTGCGGGAAGGTGAATTCAGAGTCGCCCTTAGGAGACAGACGACGATCGCCGCGCCGGCGTTCCCGCCGCCGCCGGTGATCGCCCCCGCCGCCGCTCCCGCCGCGCCGGCGGCCGGCGGCCTGGACGCAACCGACCTGGAACCCATCAAAAGTCCGATAGTCGGCACCATCTATCGCGGCCCGACCCCTGACGCGTCGCCCTTCGTCAACGAGGGCGACGCGGTAGAGAAAAACACGGTGGTCTGCATCATAGAAGCCATGAAAATCATGAACGAAATCAAGGCCGGGGTCGACGGCAGGATCGAGCGGGTGCTGGTCGAAAGCGGCGAGCCGGTGGAATACGGCCAGCCTCTCTTCCTGGTACGGCGGGATTGATCCATGTTCAAGCGCGTCCTGATCGCCAACCGCGGCGAAATCGCCTGCCGGATCATCCGCGCCTGCCGCAAGCTGGGGGTGGAGTCGGTGGCGGTCTATTCCGAGGCTGACCGCGATTCCCTCCACGTCAAGATGGCGGACGTCTCCATATGCATAGGGCCGCCAGATTCGGCCCGCTCATATCTGCATATCCCCGCCATCATTTCAGCGGCCGAGATATCGGATGTGGACGCCATCCATCCCGGTTACGGCTTCCTTTCCGAAAACGGGCATTTCGCCGACATCTGCCGCAGCCTGGATATCGCTTTCATCGGCCCCTCGGCCGAGGCGATGGCCAAAATGTCGGACAAGGCCGGAGCCCGTGAGTTGGCGAAATCCTCCGGCGTTCCCATCCTGCCGGGAACGGACGGCGTCATCCCGGACGACGAGGCCGGGCTTAGGGCGGCGCGCCGGATCGGCTATCCGGTCATTGTCAAGGCCACGGCCGGCGGCGGCGGTCGCGGCATCCGGACGGCGCACAACGACGCGGCCCTCCGCGTCGCCATGTCGGCGGCCAGGACCGAGGCGGAGGCGGCCTTCAGCGACGGCGGCTTGTATCTGGAAAAATTCCTCGCCCGGCCGCGCCATGTCGAGGTGCAGGTCCTGTGCGACGCGCACGGCAACATCGTTCATTTAGGCGAACGCGACTGCACCACCCAGCGCCGGCACCAGAAGCTGATCGAGGAGTCGCCGTCGCCGGCCATCGACGCCAAGACCCGCCGCGCCATGGGCGAGACCGCCGTCAAGCTGTGCAAGGCGTGCGGCTACACCAACGCCGGCACCGTGGAGTTCCTCCTGGAGGACGGCGAATTCTTCTTCATGGAAATGAATACCCGCATCCAGGTGGAGCATCCGGTGACCGAGATGGTGACGGGGCTGGACTTGATCGAGGAGCAGCTCAGGGTGGCGGCCGGGGAAACGCTGCGTTGGCGGCAGAAGGACATCGCCCCCGCCGGCCACGCCATGGAATTCCGCATCAACGCCGAGGATCCCGATTGCCGCTTCGCCCCCTCGCCCGGCCTGATCACCCTCTTCGTACCGCCGGAGGGAGAGGGGATCCGGACCGATTCCTTCATGTATTCCGGCTACCGGGTGACGCCCTACTACGATTCGCTCCTGGCCAAACTGATCGTGCGGGCAGACAACCGGGCGGCCTGCATCGAAAAGTCCCGCAACGCGCTCCGGGAATTTTTTCTGGAGGGGGTTAAGACAACCATCCCCTTCCATATATTAATACTCGAAAACAACGCCTTCGTCCAATCAGATTTCGACATCAACTTCGTGGACCGGCTTTACAATTAAGCCGACGGGGGAATGCCATGCGCAGAATTCTGGATTTCGCCAACGTGGCGGCGGCGGTGCTGACCGGATCGTATCTGGCGCTCCTGATCCTCTTTAGCCCCGAAAGCCTGCTGACGGCACCGGAATGGCTGTCCGGCCCGGGGATAGGAATCCTCTCCTTCCTGATTGGAGCCGCCCTGGTCGGGGCCAACATCCACAGCCTGGCGCGGGAATGGAAAATAGGCGGCCTCCGCCGGAACCTCCGCATCAGCACCGATCAGGGCATGACCGAACTTTCGGTCACCGCCTTGGAGATGCTCCTCCTGCGGGATCTCCGGGCCGAATCGGACATCGTCGAACCCCAGGTCGTACTCACCCCCCGCGGCGAGGGCAGACCCATGACCTGCGAGATCGGGCTGAAGCTGTTGCGCCAATCCGACGTCATCAAGCGCATGGATTCCATTAAACGCACGATCCGCGACGACCTGGACCGGCTCATCCCGGGCGGCCTCACCGTCGATGTGCTGGTGGAGGTCCGGGACTTTGTGAGCGACAAGACGGGAGAGTTCAACGGACCGGTGTATTCCGACGCCGGCCCGGACAACGGTTGAGGCCGGCGCCATCCTTTTCTTTCCGTACGGGAGAACGGCATCAATAACCATGGAGACCGATTCGCTCATCTCCTCCTATTCCTTCGACCTGCCGCCGGAGCGAATCGCCCAGCGGCCGGCGGATCGGCGCGACGCCTCCCGCCTCATGCTCCTCCGGAGGGACGGGACGACGGAGGATCGGATCTTTTCCGATCTTCCGGAATTGCTGGAGCCAGGGGACATCCTGATCCGCAACAACGCCAGGGTGCTCCGTTCCCGCCTGATCGGCAGGCGGCGGGGAGGCGGGGCGGCGGAAATTCTGGCGGTCAGGAGAGACGACGGCGATGGGCGGGAGGCTTGGCTTTGCCTCGCCCGGCCCGCCAACCGCTTCAAGCCGGGGCGGGAATTCGTTTTTGCCGACGGGAGACTGTCCGCCCGGGCGCTCGGGCAAGACCGGCAAGGGTTGGTTAGGATGGAGTTCTCCCTTTTCGGGGACGCTTTCCTGGAGGCGCTGGAAAAATTCGGCCAGGTGCCGCTTCCGCCCTACATCGAAAGATCCGCCCGGCGCCCGACGCCGGAGGACGGCCAGCGCTACCAAACACATTACGCCAGCCGGCCTGGCGCGGCGGCGGCGCCGACGGCGGGACTGCATTTCACCCCGGAACTGGATCGCCGCCTTTTGGCGAAAGGGATTGGCATCGCCGAGCTGACGCTCCAGGTTGGACCCGGCACCTTCCGGCCGGTAAAGGCGAAAAACCTGGACAACCACCGCATGGACGCCGAATGGTATGAAGTGCCGGAGGCGGCCTGGCGCCAGGCGATCGAGGCCAGGGTACGGGGCGGCCGGCTGGTGGCGGTGGGCACCACCTCGGCCCGGGCCCTGGAATCGGCGGCGCTGGGGACGGGCGGAGCGGCGTTGTCGGGCTGGACCGACATCCTCATCCGCCCAGGGCATCGCTTCAGCCTGGTTGACGGGCTGGTCACCAATTTCCATCCGCCCGGCTCCACGCCGCTGGTTCTGGCGGCGGCGCTGGCCGGCCGGGAGACGTTGCTCGCAGCCTACGCCGGAGCGGTGGAGGGCGGCTACCGGTTTTATTCGTATGGCGACGCCATGTTGATCTGGCGCGCCGAGAAAGGATGATCCAGGCATGCTCGCCCGCAAATTGCGTTTCCGGTTCAAATTCCTCTTGCGGGAGCTAGGCCGCGCCACCGGCACGGCGCACCAGATAGCGCTTGGCGTGGCGATCGGCTTTTTCGTGGGCTGGCTCCCGATCATCGGCATTCAAATGGTGGTGGCCATCATCATTTGCCAAATCGTCCACGCCAACAAGATAGTGCCGATTTTCCCCATCTGGCTCACCAATCCGGCCACCGCCGTGCCCATCTACTCCTTCAACTACTGGGTCGGTTGGAAATTGCTGGGCGGGCCTCCGCTCTCCCAACTCGCCCATGTCATAATGAAAATGTTCTCCGTCCCGGCGGCGGATCCGGAGGTGGGATATTTCGCCAACTGGTGGATCTGCGTCCGGCAGGTTTTCAGGGAACTGATCTCCATGGGATGGGAGATGCAGCTCCCATTATGGCTGGGCTGCGCGATCGTCGGGACGGCGCTGGCCGTCCCCTCATATTTCCTCGTCTTCCGCGCCGTCGATTCCTTTCGCCACGCGGTGAGCAGGAAGCGCAGCCTCCGGGAATTGTTGTCGTCCGGACGGATCCGGGCGGACGCCGCCGATGACGGGATGGCCAAGGCTCGGGACGGCGGAGACTGACCCTATGCGCGCCTATCTGATTAAACGCCTGCTTTGGATGATTCCGACCCTGTTCTGCATCAGCGTGGCCAGCTACGGCATGATGCGCCTGGCGCCCGGGGATCCGGTGAAAGCCAGCTTCCTGGCCGGCGACTCCGGTGGCGAGGGCGGAGCCGGAGTCAGGAAACCCGGCGAAAGCGCTGCCGCCCGCGAATTCCGCCGCCGCTTCTACCTGGATCAGCCCTGGTACATCGGCTATTGGCGCTGGCTGGCCGGCGATCCGGCCAGGAACCGCGGCGGGGCGATCCGGGGCGACTTCGGCGACTCGGTCGTCATCAGCCTGGGCGCCCCGGTCTGGCAGGTAATCGCCGAAAAGCTGCCGGCCACCATAAAGCTGAACCTCTGGTCCTTCGCCGTCATCTACCTGGTGTCCATCTCCTTCGGCGTCTATTCGGCGGTGTTCCGGGGCTCTCTCGCCGATCGCCTCCTCTCCGCCGCCTTCTTCGTAATGTACAGCCTGCCCGCCTTCTGGATCGGGATACTGCTGATCATCCTGGTTTCCAAATATCTGCCCTGGTGGCCGATTAGCGGCCTTTCCCAGGCGCCCGGCCCGGACGAGACCTATTGGTCGGCCCTCGGGCGCTCCGCCCTGCACTATGTCCTGCCGGTGGCCTGCCTCAGCTACGGCGGCTTCGCCAGCCTCAGCCGCTTCACCCGGGCGGCGGTGCTGGAATCCATCCGCCAGGATTACGTCCGGGTCGCCCGGGCCAAAGGCTTGTCGGAATGGGCGGTGATCTTCCGCCATGTTTTCCGCAATTCGCTCATCCCCCTGATCACCCTGGCGGCCGGGCTGCTGCCCGGCCTCCTCGGCGGCAGCATGATCATCGAATACCTCTTCAACATACCCGGGATGGGTACCCTTATGCTCCAGGCCCTATCCAGCCGGGATTATCCGGTGCTGATGACCGAAATGGGACTGGGCGCCTTTCTGGTGCTGGCCGGCATGCTGATTTCCGATCTGCTCTACGCCGCGGCGGATCCCAGGATCACCTTTGATTAAGGAGGCGCCGACCATGCCCGAAGGCGTCCTCCCCGCCCGCGAGAGCCTCGGCCGCTTTCACCGCGTCACCGTCATGGGGTTGGGGAGGTTCGGCGGCGGCGGCGGCGCGGCCAGATACTTCGCCGGGCTCGGAGCCAGGGTGACGGTCACGGATCTGGACGGCCCGGAAAAACTGGCCGCCTCCATCGCCTCGCTGGCGGAATTCGACATCCGCTTTGTCCTGGGGCGGCATGAGCGCGAGGACTTTGTCCAAACCGACCTGGTGATCGCGAACCAGGCGGTGCGGCCGGAAAACGAGTTCCTCCAGGCGGCCCGCGGGGCCGGAGTGCCGGTGGCCAGCGAAACCGGCCTGGCCCTGAGCCTCAACCGCTCGCCATGGATCGGAGTCACCGGCTCGGCCGGGAAATCCACCACTTCGGCCCTAATCGCGGCCATGCTGTCAGCCCACGATCCCCGCACCCTGTTTGGCGGCAATATCGGAGGCGATCTCCTCACCCGAGTGGAAAACCGGCCGGAAGACGCCCCCCTGGTGACGGAGCTGTCCAGTTACCAGCTCAGCCATCTGGCAGCCGATTTCGCCGCCGGACGCATCGCCCCGCCCCGCGCGGCCGCGCTCACCAATCTCCTGCCCAACCATCTGGACTGGCACCGGGATATGGAGGAATATGTTGAAAGCAAACTGAGTCTCGTCCGCCGCCTCCCGCCGGACGGTTGGGCCGTCCTGAACGTCGACGATCCCCGGATCTGGAATTTCGCCGAAAAGCTGGCCGCCGGCGGCCCGGATCCAGCCGCCTCCCCGCCGCCCGGAATCATCCGTTGCGCTTGGCGGGATGCGGGCGGGGACAACGCCTGTTTCGTGGACGGCGGCGAACTGGTTCTCCGCCTGGGACAACGGCGGGTCTTCGCCTTCGCCTTGGCCAAGCTCCCCCTGCCCGGCCGGCACAACGCCATGAACGCCGTACTGGCAACGGCGGCGGCATACGCCGTTTGCCGGAACGCCGATGCGGCAAGCTCCGGCCTGGCCGCCTTCCGGGGACTGCCGCACCGACTGGAAAAAGTGGGCACGGCAAAAGGCATAACCTTTGTCAACGATTCCAAGGCCACCACCCCGGAGTCCGCCATCTTCGCTCTGGCCGCCATCAACGGGCCAAAGATACTGTTGGCCGGCGGCTATGACAAGCATTCCCCCTTCGAAGCGCTCGGCGCCGCCATCCAGCAAAGGGCGGACGGTCTGGTTCTCATGGGGGGGGCGGCGGCGCGTCTGCGCCAAGCCGTACTCGCGGCGGCGGCGGCCAGGCCGGCGACGGCCGGCTCCCTGAAGATGGCGGCGGCGGGCGGCGACTTCGACGCGGCGGTGCTGGAAGCCTTCCGCCTGGCTCCGGCGGGTGGGACGGTGCTGCTGTCGCCGGCCTGCGCCAGTTGGGGCATGTTCGCCAACTACGAGGAGCGTGGGCAAAGATTCCGTGAAATCGTGGAAAGGCTGGGACAGACATGTTAGCCAAACTGTCTTCCATCGCCATAACCGGCATCGACGCCGTACCGGTCGAAGTGGAGCTGGATCTCAATTTCGGGATGCCGTTCGAACGCCTGGTGGGCCTCCCGGACAAGGCGGTGAAGGAGGCGCTGGATCGGGTGAAATCGGCGATACGGAACAGCGGCTACGACTTCCCCTCCACCCGCCGCCTCATTTTCAGCCTGGCCCCGGCGGAATTGCGCAAGGAGGGATCGCTCTATGATTTGCCGCTGGCCCTGGCCGTCCTCTTCGCCAGCGGCCAGCTCGATCCGGAGAAGATCCGCCGCTACCTGACGGTGGGGGAACTTTCGCTCGGCGGCGAGCTGCGACCCATCCGAGGCGCCTTGGCCGCCGCCATCACCGCCAGGAAAATGGGATTGAGCGGCATTGTCCTACCCTTCGCCAACCTGTCCG
>JAISYD010000354.1 GCA_031270145.1 Planctomycetota bacterium | reverse complement strand
AGGCATCGGCGGCGAGGCCCAGCACCGCCGCGCCGATGCCGCCGAGGCCGAAGCTCAGGCCGAAGAACAGGCCGGAGACGGTACCGATCCGGGCGGGAAACAGTTCCTGACCGAAGATCAGGATGGTCGGCGTCGCGGAGGCCAGCGTGAAACCGATGATCACGGTCAGCGCGACCGACAGGCCGGGACCGGCGTAGGGCAACGCCAGCGTGAACGGGGCGATGCCGAGAATGGAAAACCAGATGACCCTTTTCCTCCCGATGCGGTCGCCGAGCGGCCCGCCCACCAAGACGCCGACGGCGACCGAGGCCAGGAAATAGAAGAGATGGTATTGCGCCGTCTGCGTCTCGAAGCCGTAGCGGTGCATCAGGTAAAAGATGAGGTAGCTGTTGATGCTGGCGAGATAAAAATCCTTGGAGAACATCAGCGCCAGCAGGATGGCCATGGCCCGCGCCACCTTGGCCCTGGGCAACGGCTGTCCGGACGGCGCGGCCTTTTTCGCCGGCTGCTTGAGATGCTGCCGGTACCAGCGGCCGACGCCGACGAGCACGATCATCGCCAGGAGCGCGATCAGCGAGAACACGGCGATGCTGCGCTGTCCGTAGGGCAGGATGATCCAGGCGGCGAGCAGCGGCCCGGCCGCCGAACCGGCGTAGCCGCCGACCTGGAAGATCGACTGGGCCAGCCCGAAACGCCCGCCCGAAGCCAGACGCGCGATGCGCGACGACTCCGGATGGAAGACCGCCGAGCCAGAACCGATCAGCATGGCGGCCAGGAGAATCGTCGGGAAATGGCTGGCGAGCGACAGGGTGACGAGGCCGATCAGCGTGCAGCCCATGCCCAGGGCCAGCGAAAACGGCTTGGGCCGCCGATCCGTGGTGTAGCCGATGATCGGCTGCAACAACGAGGAGGTGAATTGGAAGGTCAGCGTGATCAGCCCGATCTGGAGAAACGAAAGCCCGAGCGAAGTCTTGAACAGCGGATAACTGGCCAGGATCAGCGACTGGATGGTGTCGTTCAAGAAATGCGAGAAGCTGATCGCGCCGAGCACCTTGAAGGCCGGGCCGGAAGCGGCCGCAACGCCGCCCGCGAGCGGCGCCGATGGCGCTGGAGCGCACATGTCTTTCATGAGTGGAACCGCCGGAAAAAGCGCACACTATACGGCGGATTGCCCGTCGCGTCTCGCTCATTCACCGGCATGGACCGGAGGGGTTCCCTGACGCCGAAGCAGGGGAAGCTCATCTACCCGTTGGAATGGGCGCGGGTGGAAGGCAAGAGGTTCGAGCGTCATGGAATGTTCGGGGAGGCGCGGGTTTTTCCGTCTGCACACCGCCAATTTTGTTGGCGGTCCCCGGAAAAGTGGCGATTGCTTCCATTTTTGCCTGAAGGTCGGGGAGGATGCCCCGGCAGGGGCGGGAGAGGGTGTTCTTCGCCGCTTTGGTGCCACAAAGAATCATGCGGCTTCGCGCCGATCGGTACGACACCCTCCCGACCTTCGGCCACCCTCCTTAGCCGAGCGTGGGAGGAAGGGAGAGAGGGGAAACGCCGCCTATGCGCGTTCGTTTGTTAATCCGCTCTAATCGCGCGCCCCGAACGGGGAGCGCGGGGTCTTGGGCGCGTACTGGAATGAAACCTGCTTCATGGCGCGGTATCGGAATTTTTCCGGGGGTGCCATGTTTCGCGGTTGGCGGCGTCTTCCGGAAGAAAGGCTTCCATGAACACGAACAGAATCAGCGACGCGGGCCTTCGCCAGACGCCGGGGGCCGCGGTGGAATCGGCCGGGGTCGCGGACGAGACGGCTCGGCGCGAGTTCGAACATCTCTATCATCGGGATCGCCAGGAGCTTCCCAGGGACCGGCCCGAAGCGCCGCCGAGCACTGCGGCAACAGAAATGTCGGACTTGGAACGAATGTCGGACTTGGAACGCTCCCAGGGCAAGTCCGGGGCGTCGCCGGGCTTGACGCCGGAGCGTCCCGGTTTTTCGGAATCGCCCTCGGAATCGCCCGCCCGCGCGGGTCAATACGGCCATCCGCCGCCGGGAGAGCCCCGGGAGGAAGCCGCGCCGCCGCTGGAGGGGGAAGAAGACGAGAGCTTGGCTTCCCTGATGCGCGGCCTGTTCGCGGAACGCCTGGGCGCGCCGTCCGCCGATGCGGCGCGGGAAACGCGCACGGCCTCCGCCCATCCTGCCGATGCCGCCGCGTCCCGTTCGGCGGAAATGGTCGAACGTCTGGTCGAACAGATTCTGGTCTCGCATCCCGACCCGCTTGGCGACAAGGAAGTCCGGCTCACGGTCAGGAATTCCGTGTTGCCCGATACGGAAATCCGCCTTTCCCGCGGGACGGACGGACTTTTGAGCGTCACGCTGGCGACCGGACGCAACGACGCTTTTCAGACGCTGGTCGCCGCGCAGGCGGAACTGAAGCAGGCGCTGGACGCCCGGGAAGACCGGGAAGTCCGGCTGACCGTGGTCGACACGCGGGGTGCGGGAGCGGAAGAAGGAGGAAGCGACCGGCGTTCCCGCGGCTACACGGCCTATGACGATGACGGCGGCGATGCGACGTAGGGGCGCGCTGCGCGCGCCCGTCCCCGTGCCGCATTCCAGCGGCGGTGGTTCGGGAACCGCCGCGGCGGGCGCATGCCATGCGCTCCTGCGCCACTCGCCCATGAACAGGTTCTAAACCGATGGAACGCCCAACGACTCCCGCGCCCTACCGCCCTCCCGCCCTGACGCTGGGCATGGCCCGGCTGTGCAGCGCGCTGGCTTCCAGGGCGGCGCTGGCGGCGGAAAACTCCGCTTTCCCGCTTTCCTTTCATTTCGAGCCGGACGCGGTTCCGCTCGCCGAACAGGCGGCGCTGACGCTCGAGGCCGGTGGCTTTCCCTGGCGGCTGGAGTTC
>JAISYD010000301.1 GCA_031270145.1 Planctomycetota bacterium | reverse complement strand
TACCAAGGCTCGGCGGTTAATTGTCTACGCGGCGTTTTTCGACCGGAATTGTAACCATTATTTATTTCCGCGCCCTAAATAAAACGTCATGCCATTTATCAACTCAAATTGGATGACTCCAATGACAAAACATTTAAAAGTCCGCATATAACGATGCGACGCATTTTTTCATGCCTGTGGGGGCATGATCATTCATTGGGCGATCTGGAGGATGGTTCATGACTTACGGTAAGCGGTTCCAACTCTTCGGCATGATTCTCGCATTTGTCGTCCTTTACGTCTCAGCCGCCATTTCGGCGGGGGAAAAACGCAAAATCGGCGTGATCGTGCCAACCCTGTCAGCGCAGTTCTGGGACAACTACATCAAATTCATGGAACAGGGAGCCAAGGCGCTCGACATCAATCTGGTCGTGCTTAACGCCGACAACAAGCCGGACCAGATGATCAAGGCCATCGAGGATCTCGTCGCCCAGAACGCCGACGGCATCATATACACCCCTTATTGGGCCACAGCCGCCAGCGGCTTGACGCTGGCCAAGGACGCCGACATCCCCGTCATATTCACCGACACCTACGCCGATTTCCCGCCGCAGGGAAGGCGGTTTCCCAATTACATTGCCTTCATCGGCCCCTCCGACGAGGATGCGGGCTACCAGATGGCCAAGAAGCTCTTCGACACCATGCAGCCCGATGCCAAGGGTAAGAAAGTCATCGGAGTTGTCAATGGTACCGCCGGCACCTCGGTCGCAATCGACCGCCGCAAGGGCCTCGAGCGCGCGCTGGCCGAGCACCCCGAAGTTGTGGTCGTGGGCGAGGTCGACGGCAACTTCGTGCGCGACACCTCCCAGACGGTATTCGAGTCACTTTACCAGGGCAACCCCGACATCAAGGGCGTGTGGGCGGCTAACGGCGGCACCGCCACCGGCGTCATGTCCGCGATCAAGAACGCCGGGAAAAGGCCGGGCGAGGACATTTTGGTCGTCGGCATGGATCTGAATCCCGAGAACGTTGTCGCCGTGAAGAACGGCGACCTCCTATTTGACATCGGCGGCCACTGGCTGCAGGGCGGTTTCGCACTGGTCACCATGTTCGACTACCTGAACGGCCATCTCGTGTCGGCGGATAAGGCCAATATCAAACTCGATCTCCTGCCTCTCACCAAGGGACTCGTGCCCCAGTTCGAAGCCGATTTTCCGGGCGGCGTTCCCGAGTACGATTTCAGGGCACGCTCCCGCACCCTAAACCCCAAGGCCGACGTGGCCATATTTGAAATGAAATACAGCAAGTAGGTCAGGAGTTCAGTTGCGTCTTTGCGTATCCGGAGACTCTTTCTTTTTCGGAATTCACAAAGACGCAACTGCTATATTTACTTTGGAACCGCAATGCATCTCGAAGCCACGGGCATCCGAAAGTCGTTCGGCGGCACCATCGCGCTTGACGATGTGCATATCGACCTGCGCCCGGGCGAAATCCATGCACTGGTCGGCGAGAACGGCGCCGGCAAATCCACCTTCCTGAAGATTCTCGCCGGAGCGGAGCGGCCGGATGCCGGGCGCATGCTTCTGGGCGGAAGACCATACGCTCCCGCCGGCGCCAAGGACGCGGAGCGCCGTGGCGTCGCCATGGTCTTCCAGGAGCTGACGATCAACCCGTCCCTGACCATCGCGGAAAACGTCTTCATAGATCGCATGCGTTCATTTTCACGCCTCGGCATAATCAGTCAAAAAGCCATGCGGCGCGCCGCGCAGGAGATTCTCGACAGTTTTTCCGCCGGGATTTCGGTCGAACAGAACCTTGCCTCCCTAGACCTCGGAAAATGGAAATGCGTCGAGATCGCCAGGGCGCTGTCCCTGTCGCCGTCGGTGCTCTTTCTCGACGAATCCACCGCCTTCCTCAACCATCGGGAGGTGGACGTCGTTCTCGAATCCATGCTTAACCTAAAGAAAAGCGGCCTCGGCATTGCTTTCGTCTCGCACCACCTTGACGAGGTGATGTCGGTGGCCGATACCCTCACCATCCTCAAGGACGGCAAATGGATCGGCGTCTTCAGAAAAGCAGACATCGGTCAGGCCGACATCCACAGCCGAATGGTCGGTAGGGATCTTTCCGGAGGTATCTTCCCACCCAAGGCGCCGATGCCGGCCGACGGTGATCCCGTCTTCTCCATGTCGGGCGTCTCCTTCGTGCCCCGACTCAAGCTGGATGAACTCTCACTTCATCCCGGAGAAATAGTCGGCATCGCCGGCCTGAAGGGGGCGGGTGGCGTGGAAATCCTTTCCATCGCGGCGGGGGCGATCAAGCCGAATTCCGGCGTTATGCGCTTGGACGGGTTGCCCTACCGGCCGCGCTCCCCCCGTACCGCGTGGAAGGCTGGCATTGCCTATCTGCCAGGCGACCGCACCGGCGAGGGACTTCTCGTCGACTTCCCGCTTTTCGACAACTTGGTCATGGCCAATCCGCCGCGCCGGGGACCGCTGTTCGACAAGCGGGCGGCCGTTCGCATGGCGAACGAACTCGTGGACCGGCTGCGCATCAAGACCCAGTCACTATGGGCCCGGTCGGGCTCGCTGTCTGGCGGCAACATGCAGAAGGCGGTGATTGCCAAATGCCTCGGCATCACCCCTCGGATCCTGCTGCTCGACAACCCCACACGGGGCGTGGACATCGGCGCCAGACACGAGATCTACCGCATCATCCGGGATCTGGCCGGAGCGGGGATGGCGATTCTCATGGCCAGCGAGGATATGCCGGAGTTGATCGGCATGAGCGACCGCCTCATCGTACTCCGGGGCGGCGCGGTCACCCGTTCCTTCCCGGCTGGAAGCGACATGTCGGAAAACGAAATTATCCGGCATATGACCTGAGAGTGTGTTTAAAACCGGTATCGTCGGGTCCGGACAAGGAATTATCGGCGACAGATTGTTGTCTCCGCATTGAATATCCGTGACGTCGTTGCGGCATCCGCTTTTACGCGATTCGCCCCGCCGTCGTGCAAGAATACACAAATCGAAGGAATTCGACGGGCGGTTCGCCCGACCTCCTTCCAACCCAAAGGGCACAACAAGCATGAATGCGGTAGATCCCACCCGGACAGAATCGTGGAAACCGGCGGACGGCTCCGGCTGGCTATCAATCGAGCGGATACGCATGTTTTTCCCAATTCTCGTCCTGCTGGTCTTGTGCGTGGTGTTTTCGATCAAGTCGCCGCGCTTCCTCACCTTCAACAACGGCATGATCGTGGCGCAGCAGGCTGCCGTCCTGATGGTGGTCTCCACCGGCATGACCTTCGTCATCATCGCCGGTTCGATTGATCTGTCGGTCGGCTCCATCGTCGCCCTGTCCGCCCTCACCACTGCCGCCGCTTCGGACCGGATGGGGCAGTGGGCGATACTCCCAGCGGCGCTGGTGGGCATTCTCTGCGGGCTTTTCACCGGCGTCATCGTCGCCAAGGGGAAGGTCCCGTCTTTCATCGTCACCCTGGGGGCAATGGTCGTGTTCCGGGGCATCGTCCTCTACTATACGCGGGGGGCACCGGTCTCCATCAACAACGAGTTCTTTCTCGACATCTATGCCTCGCGCACCTATGGCATACCCCATTCGGCCATGATCGCCGTCTTAATCGCTGCCGCCGCCGCGATCGTCCTTGGCTTGGCGGTTTTCGGCCGGGAGGTCAGGGCCATAGGCGGGGGTGAAAAGGTGGCGCGGCTCACCGGTATCAACATAGACCGGACGAAAATAACCATGTTCGCCGTCCTCGGCCTGCTCAGCGGCATCGCTGGCCTGCTCCAGGCCGCCCGCAACTTCGCCGCCACCTCGCAGTTGGGTGAAGGGCTGGAAATGGATGTCATCGCTTCCGTCGTCGTTGGCGGCACCCCTCTGACAGGCGGCATAGGCAGCATCCACGGCACGATTCTCGGCGTCCTTATCATCACCATTCTCTCGAACGGCATGAACATGAACGGCGTCGATCCGTACATCCAGAATATCGTCAAGGGGATCGTGCTTATCGCCGCCGTCTTCATAACCATAGACAGGAAAAAAATCGGCATCATAAAGTGAGAGTGGAAGCGGGCAATCCACGGTTTGGGACGAGTTGACGAAAAACAACTCACTAAAGCGGTAGAAACTTTAAAGACAATCGGGCGGCGGTTGGCCTGGTTTTCTTTAAAAGTCGATCCAAGGGAAGGTTTTTTTCGCGCTGCGCCCCATTACGGCGGCGGGGGATCGGAGACGGCGGTCAGGATGGTCCGGGAACGCTTCGACCGCGCAATGGACGAAATCGTCGGCGCCGGCGGCCGGGGAAGGA
>JAISYD010000291.1 GCA_031270145.1 Planctomycetota bacterium | reverse complement strand
GCCTGTTCGCGGGGAAAATGCCATGGCGCCCCATTCGTCCAAAAGTTACGGCTGGATTCCGCAACTGGCGGATTATAGGGCAAGGCCACCGGCTTGTCAAGAGCCGCGAAGGTTTCCCGGAGTGATTTAATTCTTGAAATTGATTCGGCCGGAGTTGACGCTTTTCGCTGGTTCATCCAAGGGGAAAGCATGACTGAATCCGCTAAAAACCGTCGGCGTTGCTTCGCGGGACGTTTTTTCGCGACTTCCCGACCCCCGCGCGCCGCGCGCGGAAATCCCTTGCCGGCCGCGGGCGGGCGGCTCGCCGAACGCCGAGACGAAGCAATGGAAAGGGCATTCACGGGAATTGAATGACTCCGAGGGTTTCCGGCCCGGCCGACATTTGCGGTTGCGTTTCCCGTCCCGGCGCGTATAATGACTAGGTTGGCGCGCGACTTTCGTTCGGACGCACTTACTCGTTTGTTAGGCGCTTCAAGGAGAATGGCATGGCAGGCAAGACAGAACACGCGGCAATGCGGGCTTGGGTCAAGGAAATGGCTGACATGTGCGGCCCGGACAGCGTCTACTGGTGCGACGGCGGCGATCAGGAGGCGGCGCGGCTCACCGCCGAGGCGCTGGCCTCCGGCGAATTGATCGAGTTGGATCAGAAGCTCCTGCCCGGCTGCGTCTACCACCGCACCGCCCTGAACGATGTCGCGAGGACCGAGAACCTCACTTTCATCTGTACCGACAGGAAGGAGGACGCCGCCCCCATCAACAACTGGAAGTCCCGCCAGGACGGCTACGCCGAAGCGCGGGAATTCTTCAAGGGCTCGATGAAGGGCCGCGCCATGTACGTCGTCCCCTTCTCCATGGGGCCGGTCGGCTCGCCCTTCGCCAAGTACGGCATTGAGCTCACCGATTCCATCTACGTCGTCCTGAACATGCGGATCATGGCGCACATGGGCCAGAGGATTCTGGACATCCTGGGCGGCGACGGCGACTTCACCAAGTGTTTGCACTCCAAGGCCCAGCTCGACATTGAGAAGCGCCGCATCCTGCATTTCCCCGAGGACAACGCCATCTGGTCGGTCAACTCCGGCTACGGCGGAAACGTCCTGCTCGGCAAAAAGTGCCTGGCCCTGCGCATCGCCTCCTGGTTGGGGCGCAAGGAGGGCTGGATGGCCGAGCACATGCTGATCCTGGGCGTCGAATATCCCGACGGCAGGACCGAGTACATCGCCGCCGCCTTCCCCTCCGCCTGCGGCAAGACCAACCTCGCCATGCTGGTTCCGCCCGACGGCATGAAGGCCAAGGGCTACAAGGTATGGACCGTTGGCGACGACATCGCTTGGCTGCGCGTCGGCAAGGACGGCCGCCTGTGGGCGGTCAACCCCGAGGCCGGCTGCTTCGGCGTCGCCCCCGGCACCGGGCTCAAGACCAACCCCAACATGATGAAGGCGGTTCAGAGCAACACCATCTTCACCAACGTCCTGCTCAAGGACGACAAGACCGTCTGGTGGGAGGGCCACGACGCCGCGGCCCCGGCCTCCGCCACCGACTGGACCGGCAAGCCCTGGAAGCCCGGGCAAAAGGACAAGGACGGCAAGATCATCCCCGGCGCCAACCCGAACAGCCGCTTCACCGTACCCATCAAGCAGGTGCCCTGCGTCTCCAAGGAGGTCGACAACCCCGAGGGCGTGCCGATCAGCGCCTTCATCTTCGGCGGTCGCCGCGCCCGGCTGGCCCCGCTGGTCTACGAGTCCCTCAACTGGCGGCACGGCACCTACGTCGCCGCCACCATGGCCTCCGAGCGCACCGCCGCCCAATACGGCAAGCAGGGCGAGGTCCGCCGCGACCCCATGGCCATGTCGCCCTTCGTCGGCTACAACATGGGCGACTACTTCCGCCACTGGCTGGAAATGGGCAAGAAGATCCCCAATCCGCCGGCCATCTACCACGTCAACTGGTTCCGCCAGGATGAAAACGGTAAATTCATGTGGCCGGGCTTCGGCGACAACCTGCGCGTCCTGGAATGGATTCTGAACCGCCGTGGCGGCAAGGTCGGCGCAATCGAGACCCCCATCGGCAACATGCCGAAAGCGGAAAACCTGGATCTATCCGGCCTGAACCTCCCCGCCGGCGTCATCGACAAACTGCTCTCCATCGACAAGCGGGAATGGCTGACCGAATGCGACGGCGTCGAGTCATACTTCAAGAGCCTGGGCGAGCGGGTCCCGCAAGAGCTTTACGAGGAGCTCGCCTCCCTCCGGGATCGCCTGAAAAAATAGGCGGAGCGGGCAAAAACGCGTTTTGCCGAAAGCGAAGGCCGCCCGGCGAGGGCGGCCTTCGCTTTTCGCCCGCTTGCCGGCGGCAATATCCGCAAGCGCCGGTCAATCCCGTCGCTGGTCGGCAGCCGTCCGGCGAACCTTTCAATTGCCCACAATTTTTTCTTCTCCCGCCAGTCGATCCACGCAAGCGCGAAGCGAAAACGGCGACAATATCTTTATGATCGACATTTTTGTTGTTCAAAAACCAATTTTGTCGGCAAACCCCTCGCCAACCAAAGAACGAAAAATGCCGCTCATGCGCCGCGTTTACTATCATCTTGTATTTCAAACAATTAAGATTTATCTACTGACATGACGCAAGAATAATTATTTTGGCACGCCACTTGTATTGGCAGATGCGAGAGGACGCGCTGGAAGCGTCCCTTATGGGCGCCGAAACCAGAATCGCCGTTGGGCAACGCGAGAAAAACATGGCGCGCCATCGTACACAAGCGGGGTCGGAAAAATGGGAAGGAACAGGCTCTCCGCCAACCAATGTTTCGGGTGAAAACGTTTGTTTTCCGCATATCGTCGATGTCGGTATTATTATGGGGAAATCCCCAAAGACCGCTGTCCGTCCCTCTTGATTAGGAGAAACAACATCATGCGCGACTCAACTCCCCTTTCCCGGATCGTCCTGGCGACAGTTATCTCCCTGGCGCTCTCTCCGTTCGGCAAATCGGCCGAACCCATCAAGATTGGCCTTTTGGAAAGCCAGTCGGGAAACTTCGCTCTTGTCGCCGGACCCAAAGTACGCGCCGCCCAGTTGGCCGTCAAGGAAATCAATGACAAGGGAGGCGTACTCGGACGGCCTTTGCTTCTCGTCGCCGTGGACGGCCAATCGGACAACCGCCGTTTCCAGGAATTGACCCGCATGCTGATCCAGCGGGAAAAAGTGGACGTGTTAATGGCCGGTTACGCCAGCGCCGAGCGCGAAGCCATTCGCCCGATAGTCGATCAATACAAGATGCTCTATTTCTACAACAACCAGTACGAGGGCGGCGTCGCCGATAAAAACACCTTTTGTACCGGCCCGGTCCCGGAGCAGCAAATCGATCAGGTCGTCGATTACTGCATCTCGCAATTCGGGCCCAAAATGTACATTTTGGCGGCCGACTATAATTTCGGCCAGCTCAGCGCCAAATGGACGCATGTGATTGCCGAAAAATACAAGGGGGAAGTGGTCGGGGAAGAATTCGTGCCCCTGTCCGTAACCCAGTTTTCCTCAAGCCTGGAAAAGATCCAGGCCGCCAAGCCGGACTTCATCGTGGTGTATCTGGTCGGAGACAATCACGCCGCCTTCTTTCCGCAGGCCCAGGCCGCCGGGATCAATCTCCCTTACGCCACCAGCGTCAATGTCGCCCAGGGATACGAACACAAGCGCTTTCCGCCTCCGACCCTCAAGAACATGTATATCGCCGTTCATTATGTCGAAGAGCTCGATATTCCGGAAAACGTCGAATTCGTGAAGAACTTTCATGCCATGTTCCCGAACGAGCCCTATATCGGCGAACAGACCGAGGATGAATACATCGGCGTTCATTTCTACGCGCTGGCGGTGGAGAAGGCCGGAACCACGGACAAGGCGAAGGTCATCAAGGCGCTGGAGTCCGGGATTTCTTTCGTCGCTCCGGAGGGAAGGATCACGCTCGATCCCAAAACCCATCACGTCACCCGCGACATCCGCATCGTCAAGGTGGACGAAAATCATCGCCTCAGTTTCCCAAAGACCTATTCCCAGGTTGAGCCGGACTGGCTGAGCCGCGAAAAAGGGGTCGACCTGACCAAGAAGGACGAGTTTGTGCAATACGAGCCGTAATCCCCGACTCATCCGGCCTTGTAGGGGGATAGGGAATCGTTAATCGGTATGTCCGCGCGAGTTCACCAGGGGATCCGACCGTGTCCAGCATGTTCAGCGTATGGTATATTTATCTCGACAGCATGGCCTTCCTCCTGCTTTCGTCGCTCGGCCTCATCATCATCCTCGGAATGATGGGCGTCACCAACATGGCGCACGGCGAATTCATGATGCTCGGGGCATATGCGGTCAGCCTGAGTTATCATGCCGGCGTGCCGCTGATACCGGCGGTTGCGCTCGCGACCGTGGCCACCGGCCTGTTGGGCATGGCGACCGAACGGCTGATCGTCAGGCGCTTTTACGGCAATCTGCTGCAAAGCCTGGTCGCGACCTGGGGATTGAGCCTGGTCTTGAGCCAGGGCATGCTTATCCTTATGGGACCGTCCCTTCCGGGGATTCCCATGCCCCTGGGAGGATTCGCCGTCGCCGACAAATCCTACGCCTCCTACCGCCTGCTCCTGCCGGCCATCGGCGTCGGCGTCCTAGCTTTCATCTGGATCGTCCTGTTCCGGACCAGGGCGGGAATGAAAATCCGGGCGACCATGCAGAATCCGGAAATAGCCCAGGCAATGGGCGTCAACGCCAAGGCCATGTATCTGCTGGTATTCGGCGCGGGCTCGGCCCTGGCCGGATTCGCCGGGGCCCTTTACGCCCCCACCACGGTGATTGGTCCGCTTTTCGGCAACAGTTTTCTCGCCCCCGCCTTCGTCACCGTGGTCGTGAGCGGGGGAGCGGACATCATCCTCGGCGCCCTAATGTCGAGCGGCATTCTGGGCGCGGTGGAAGGTTCCTTCAATTATCTCTTCGGATCCGTCACCGGCAGAATGTGCCTCCTTATCGCCACCATGTTCCTGCTGCGGCGCTTCCCGGCCGGGCTGTCGGACATTCTCAACAGCGGGAGACGGTGATGTACGGCTGGCTTGAAAAACATTTTAACGGGCCGCAAACGCTGGGGGAGAGCCGATTTTTCTGGACTTCCTTCCTGCTGGGCTGCCTCTTCATCCTGTGCGTTCCATTGTTGGCGGACGAGTACGATGTCGGGAATTACACTTATTTCCTGCTTCACGCCTTCCTTGCCCTCGGCCTTTCGCTGATTTGGGGACAGGGCAACATCCTCAGTTTCGGCCAAATGGCGTTTTTCGGGATCGGCGGGTATTCCTACGGAATTTTTTCCGTGAATTTGCTGAAGATTACCCAGAACACCTTCTTTTCCATGGTGGCGGCGATCGCCTTTGCCTCCTGTTTCGCCGCTTTTTTGGGGTATTTCCTTTTCTACGGCCGGGTGAGCGGCGTGTATGTCACCATTATCACCATGGTTTCCACCATGATCCTGGAGACATTCATGGCCCAGACCGCCGGTCCGCAATGGACGATCGGCTTGGCGCCGCTGGGCGGGTATAACGGCATGACCAATATCCCGCCGCTGCAATTGAACCTTGGCAGGGAGTTCCCCTGCGAATTTCGCGACGCCAGGCTGTATTACTTCGTGGCAACGCTGGCGATCGCCGTATATATGGGCTTGCGCAAGCTGGCCAATTCGCGCCACGGAAACGCCCTGATCGCCGTCGGTTCCAACCCGCTCCGGAGCGAGATGCTCGGTTACGACGGCCGGATGATCCAGTTCGCCGCCTTCACCATCGCCGGGGCGCTGGCGGCGGTAAGCGGCGCGCTGTACGCCGCCTGGGGCAACTATATCAACCCCTCCGTCATGGGTCTGACCTCGGCCGCCATGCCGGTGGTGTGGGTGGCGTTCGGCGGCCGGCGCTGCCTTCTCGGCTGCGTCGTCTCGGCGTTGTCGCTCCAGTATTTTTCCCAATACCTGTCCGTCGAGGGCAGCCAATACGCCCTCGTTATCCAGGGGGGAGTGCTGATGCTGGCGATCATGTTCGTTCCCGAGGGGGTGACGCCGCCGCTCGGGCGTCTGCTCGGGGCTTTCGCGGCCGGCGTTTTCCGGTCCAGGGCCGGGCGGCGCGTACCGATCGAGCGGCTGGAGAACCATCGTGCATAACCCCCTGCTACAACTCGAAAACGTGACCAAGCGCTTCGGAGGCGTCACCGCCGTGGAAGGCATAACCATCAGCGTCTTCATCCGCGAGCTCCGCTGCATCATCGGCCCGAACGGAGCCGGCAAAAGCACCCTGTTCCGCCTCATCACCGGGGTGTATCCGCCGACCGCCGGCGAGATATTTTACAACGGGTATGACATTACCTCCGTTCCCACTTTCGAAAGGGCCCGCCGCGGCATCAGCATGAAGTTCCAGACGCCGATGGTGTATTACGACCGGACTGTCGGGCAAAATCTCCTGATTGCCCTCCAGCGATACCATGACCTGGGAAAGGCCGGGAAAATGGCTATGGACATCATGAAAAGATTCGGCATCGCCGACGCGGCCGGCAAGCCGGCCGGCGAGGTGTCGCACGGATACCGGCAATGGCTGGAAATATGCATGGCGGTGGCGGCGAATCCGGAGTTGTTGCTGCTGGACGAGCCGACCGCCGGGATGTCGGAGGAGGAAACGGCCAGGACGGCGGAACTCATACATCGGTTGAACGATCTCGGCATGACCATCCTGGTCATCGATCACGACATGGAATTCGTCCGCAGGCTGAATTGCGACCTGACGGTTTTGCACTTGGGGAAATTTTTCGCCCAGGGGAGTCTTGCCGAAATTCAGGCCCATGACGGAGTACGCGACATCTACCTCGGGAAAAAATGAGCCGGCGAAGACGGCCCGGGCGTTCCCGGCGGCGGGGAGGGCGGCATGTTTTTTCAGGTCAGGGAATTGTGTTCCGGCTACGGAGCCATCCGCATTGTCATGGACGTGAGCTTTTCCGTGAACCGGGGGGAGATTTGCGTCATCCTCGGCCGTAACGGGGTGGGCAAAACCACCTTGATGAAAACCATGATCGGTTCCCTGAAAACCCGGTCGGGAGAGATCAGTTTCGACAGCCGCAGGCTGGAGCGGATGCCGTTGCATGCCCGCGCCCGGCTGGGCATTGCCTATGTCCCGCAGGGGCGCGGCGTTTTCCCCAGTCTCACCGTCGAGGAGAACCTGCGGATGGGCGAGGGAATCGGTTCCGGCAAGCCGCCCTATGACGAGATATTCGCCTATTTCCCCTGGCTTCGGAAAAGGTTGCGGCAAAAGGGCGGGACGCTCTCCGGCGGGGAGCAGTCGCAACTGGCGTTGAGTCGAGCGCTCGTCGGCAATCCGCGGCTTGTCCTGTTGGACGAGCCTTCGGAAGGGGTGCAGCCGAACATTGTCGACGAAATGGGGAATGTGCTGGCCAGATTGAATCGGGAGACCGGCCTGACCGTCATCCTGGTGGAGCAGAACATCGAATACGCGTTACGCATTGCCACGACCTGCCGGATCATGGCCAAGGGCCGGCTTGTGGAGGAGATGGGCAAGGACGAGTTGTCGGACATGGAGACCATGCGCCGGTATCTGGCAATCTGACGCGATTTGAAAGGAGAGCGAGATGGGCGTTTTCACGGTGGCCACGGTTGCTATGGAAGTGGCGTACGACAAGAAGACAAATCTACAGAAATACCTGTCCTTCGTCAAGGAAGCCGCCGGGAAGGGAGTCAAGCTGATAGCGTTCCCGGAACAGTCGCTGCAGGGGTACTTGACGAATCTGTTCGCCTACGACCTGGAAAGCGTCAAATACCAACACGAAAACGCCGAAACGGTTCCCGGCGGCGCGTACGTCCAGGAAATCGTCAAGGCCGCCAAGTCGTACGGCATGTATATCGAATTCGGCATGACGGAAAGGGACGGGGAGCGCCCGGACGTCCTGTACAACGCTTCGGTTCTCGTCGGCCCGGAGGGATATGTCGGGACCTACCGGAAGGTCCACCAGCCCGGCGAGGAAAAACAGATCTACACGCCGGGCAAGGGATTCCCCGTGTTTCACACCGCCATCGGCCGAATAGGCATGCTCATTTGCTACGACAAGATGTTTCCGGAAAGCGTCCGCGAGTTGGCGCTGAAGGGGGTGGACATCGCCATCATGCCCACCGCCTGGCCGCTTTCCGCCGTCGGCGGCGATCCGGAGACGGACGTCATGGGGTATTATTACAACTTGTTCGACACGGTCCGCGCCGTGGAGAACCAATGCTGGTTCATTTCTTCCAACATGTGCGGGAAACACGGCGTCCACGAATTTTACGGGCACAGCCAGATTGTGGCGCCCAATGGCTACATTCAAAAGAAATGCGGAACCGTCGAGGGCATCGTGTACCACGACATCGATCTTCCGGGATCGATTGTTGCGGCCCGCAGCACCGAGGTGTTGGGCCTGAATCTCCTGAAGGATCGCCATCCCGAGGCGTACGGGAAAATCGCTTCGCAGTATTCCGTCGAAACCACGAACGAAACCACGAACTACTGACCGTTCCGGGAAAGCGCCGCGGCGGGACGCGGAAGCGGGATCGATTGAAAATCTTTTT
>JAISYD010000226.1 GCA_031270145.1 Planctomycetota bacterium | reverse complement strand
GTGTAGGGGCCGTAGCGCTGCCAGGTCACGGTGCGGTGCGGATAGTCCCAGTTGGCCGGCGGCGTCTCGCCCGGGTAAACGTAGTGCCAGGTGACGTTGTTGCCGGAAACCTGCGTCCCCAGCCATACGTCCTGGATGCCGCAGGAACGGCAGAAGGCCTGCATCTGGTCGCCGGTCATGGCGTTGAAGTTCAGCCAGCCCGGCGGCGTGCCGCCGTTGGCGACCAGCCAGTCGTATTGGCTGGAAAAGCTGCCGGCCGGGTCCGGGGCGGTCTTGCCGCCGGTCGGCGCGGCGACGGCGGCGGCCGAGGGCAGGGTCTCCTCGTCGCCGATTTTCGCCGTCACCACGTAGCGGGCCTGGTTGCCGCCGGTCAGGGTGAGGTAAAGGCCGCCCGGCCCCGGCAGATCCTCCGAAAGGGCCAGGTTGGAGAAGCGCCAGTCGTAATGGCTATGGCGAATCAGCCGCCGGGGACTGTGGAGGGGATGGGTAAACACCATCACGTCCTCCATTTGGGTATGGCGCAGGCCGGCCAGGTCGGCCGCCGGGAAGGGCGAGGGCAGCACCACTTCCTGGCCGGCCAGCTCTTCGCCTTCCGGGTAAAGCAACGCCCCGCCGTCCTTGAACACCCGGAAGCGCAGGTCGCCAAACTCCAGCAGGTACACCTGCTCGGCGGAAAACTGGAAGCGCACCAGGAGCGACGGCTTTTCCTGCTCCAGGGCCAGGGCGACAAACTCGCTGCCGCCCCGCTTCACCACCCCGCCCTGCGGCCGGACAATCAGGTTGCGGACGGTTTTTGCCCCGGCGAAATAGGCCTCCCAGTCGGCCCGGCCCGCCAGGGCCGGATCGAGCTCGCCCCGGTTGAAGGAAGTCTGGTACAGCATGGCCTTGGACATCCGCCGCCCTTTCGCCCGAAACCGCGCCAAGCCGCGCTTACCCGAACCGCGCCTCCCGCCACTTTGAGTACGGCGGCGGCCGGCCGCTCCGCTCCCGGGCGTCATGCAGCCTGGCCCGGCCCAGCGCCAGCCGGTAGGCGCCCATGGCGGCGTTGGCCAATTCCGGGTCGGCCCGCTTGGCCAGGGCGATCTCGCCCGCCAGCCGCCAGGCCAGGGCCGAAACGAAGTCGGACGGCATGGCCGGAACCGCCACGCTTTTGGTTGTGTAGAGGGCATAGGGCAGAATCGTCTCGCCGGAGGCGAAGACGATCACCGCCTTGCGCCCGCTTTTCTCCGACAGGCCGATGCCGAAGGCCAGGGGGAAGCGCTCCAAGCCGGCGGTCCAAACCCGCCGGATGCGCAGGCAGTCGGCCGGGTAGGCGTAGTACAGGCCGGAGCTGGTAAAGTCGGCGGCGGAGTCGGCCAGCTTGGCCAAGGCCTGGCTCCGGCCGGCGAAGCTCCAGGGATGCTCCAGCAGCAGCCCTTCCAGCGCCAGCTCCCAGCGGACGGTCATCTGCTCGCCTTCCGGGCTGTCCTCGCCCGGCGCCTGGATGAAGTTGAGGTTGGCCAGGTTGGCCAGGGCCAGGTTCATGACGTCGGCTACCGCTTGCATGGCGCGTCCCCGCCTATAAAAAAATGCCCGCCGCCGATGAGGAACCGCCGGGAGAATGCGGCGGCGGCGGCGGGCTGGCCCGAAAGTTCGCCGCTAGTCCTCCGCCGCCTCCAGCGGCAGGAAGTGCCCGGGCGCCTGGCCGGGCGGGAAGTGCCGCACCTCGCCGGGCCGGATCAATTCGCCCTGGAGCAGGCACTTGCGGACGCAGCGGTAGGGAACCGTTCCCGCCGCCGGCGGCTCCGGCGTCAGGGGCGGATCCGGGATGTTCTTGCGGTCGTGGCTGTCCATGTCCGGGAAGGCCGGGACTTCCGGCTCCTCCGCCGGCGCCGCCGGCTGTTTGCTGTTCTTGGCCATCTCTTGCCTTTCCTGGCCGGCCGACTCTTGGTCCGCCGGCTCTTGCCTTTCTTGGTTGGCCGACCCTTAGTCCGCCAACGGGAACGAGCCGCCCTCGAAGCCCTGCACCAGCCCGGCGGTCACGTTGCCGCCGCTGGCGTTGGCGTAGTGGAGCCGGAGGTAGCGCTTGCAGCCGCTCGGCAGCCGGGCCGACAACACCGCCCCGCCCTTGGCCACCTTGGCCGCCGGCACCACGAAGCTGGCCACGGTGACGGCGCTGCCCAGGTCGTCGCCGTCCGAGTCGTCCGAGGTGTTGACCGAAATGGTCAGCGTCCCGCTGTTCCCGCCGCCCAGGACGACGGCCAAAACCGCGCCGCCGTTCGAGCCGGCGTCCACCTGCTTGCCGGCGTCGACCACGAAGGTCGAGTCGTTGCTGGCCGGCGGCGTGGGGCCCGATTGGGGCGGCGTGGGCGGAATCAGGTATTGCTCGTTGGAGAAAAGCGTTTCCGTGTCGAACATGACGCCTCCTTTTGCTGGGGATGCCGGCCTAGGCCGTCACCCGATCCTCGGTGTCGATGATGGCGTCGCACTGGCGAATCGGCACGCCCTTGAACTTGGTCACCTCCTCGCCCTCGAAATTGCCCATGGTGAGGTTGACGTTGGACTTCTCGGCCGCCAGCAGGTCGAGCATGGTCTTGACGGTCCGGTTCATGTACCAGACGGCCCGGCCCAGCCGGACGTTGGGGATCTTGTTGAAGGCCACGATCATCTGCCGCACCAATTTCTGCGCCGCCGCCGTCGCCCCGCCGGTTTCGACGATGCTGTTCAGGTTGGTGGTCGGGATGTTGGCGATGCGGGCGGCGTAGCGCCAGTCCCGGGTCACCAGCCCCAGCTTCCAGGAGTAGTTGGTGACGTAGCCGTAGAAGGGATGGCCGTCGGCGTCGAGGATGCGCTGCACCCCCGGCAGGGTGGTTTGCTGCAGGCCGGTGGGCAGGCCCTTGGGATTGACCAGGTGATTGGTCTGGTCGCCCCAGAGCATTATCCAGGCCGAGGTCAGATCGTTGCCGGTCCCGCCGGCGTCGATCACGTTCTCGGCGCTGGCCGCCTTGGCCGGGTCCAGGGTGGAATAGCGCACCCCCAGGCCGGTGAAGGCCGCCTTGTTCGACTTCAGGTTGCCGTAGAACAAGGTCTCGGCCATGCGCTGGTTCATGGCCTCGAGGAAGGCCTTCGCCTCCGAAAGCATGAAGCTGGCCCGCATCCCGTTCAATTCCGCCAGGTCGCGGTCCACTTCGCTGTTGGCCTCCAGGATGCCGATGGCGTCGTCCACCGCCGTCACCGCCGACTTGGATTTCGGCACGCCCCGGTTGATCAGCCGCCAGTAGGCCTCCGGCAGGCCGGCCCGGATGCTGGTCCGGTGGCTGGTGATGTTGTTGGCCTCCAGCAGCATGGCGTCCTGGAGAACCGGGTTTTGCTGGGTCAGCACCTCCACCAGGTCGGCCTGTTGGTTGTCCGGCCCCAGCCGCTTGCCCCAGTCATGCAGGGTAAGGCATTCGCTTCCCGCGATTGGCATGGTTCACTTCCTTTCTTTGTCAAGTCACTTGAACTCCGGGAACAGCCGCTTGGCCGCGCCGGCCTTCCGCTTTTCCGCCTCGCTTTCCTCCGGCTCGCGCACGGCGGCGTAGACCTCCTCGGCCATGTCGTCGGGGAGATCGTTGTCCCAGGCGTATTCCTGCACGTCGTAGCCGTCCCGGATGTATTGCCTGGCCCCCTTGATGTGCCGGGACAGCGCCTTCTTCCTGGCGTCGATTTCCTTCTTCCTGTCCGCTTCGCTTGTCTGGTCCATGCCTCTCCTTTCATTTGAAATCCGGGAACAGCCGCCTGGCCAGGTCCCGCTCCGGCGCTCCGCCGCCGCCGGCGCCGCCAATGGAGCTGCCCTCCGCCGTTTCCTTGCCGATCCGCATCAGCATGTACACGAACTCCGGGTGCGACAGCACTCCCAGCGCCTCGAAGTCCCGCCGCAATTCCGGCGCGGCGTATTTCTGCAACACCAGCTTGGCGGCCTCGACGTTCTTCTCCAGGTTGGCCCCGCCGAAATCCGGATGCGCCCGAATGTCCCGCTCCCAGCCCTCGATGGTGTCCCGGGCCCGGGCGACCTCGCCCGCCTGCCGCGCCGTCTCGGCCTTTTGCCACTCGGCGTAATGCCGCTCCAGCAATTCCTGCGCCAGCTCCGGCGCCAGCTTCCCCTCCGCCGTCTTGGCCTTGAGCAGCTCCAAGGCCTCGCCGGCTTGCTTGGCGTCCACCCCCTCCGGCAGCTTCGGCTCCCAGGCCGGAGGCTTGGCGGCGTCAGGCTTGGCGGCGTCCGGCTTGGCATCCGGCTTGGCATCCGGCTTGGCCTGGTCCGCTTGCTTGGCCTGGTCCCCCGGCTTGGCCTGGTCCGCCGGCTGGCCCAGCAGCCCCGAGGGCGCCAGGGGCGGCTGGCCGGGTTGCGGCTGGCCGGCCGGGGCGGCTTCCGGTTTGGCCGGGGCCGCGGCGTCGGGCGGGCCGGGTTGGTTTACGCTCATAGTTCCTCCTCGTTCTTGGGATAGGCGATGTTCAAAAACAGCTCCCGGGGCAAAGCCCCCTTCAATTCCTTCTCGAAGGCCTCGCCGACGCCGCGCCGGCCGGCCTGGTAGGCTAAAACC
>JAISYD010000208.1 GCA_031270145.1 Planctomycetota bacterium | reverse complement strand
GGCGGCGACGGCGGCGGCGCAAATTTCCGCCAGGCGCATGACATGCTCGTGATCGTCCACGCTTTTGCCGAAACCGGCGCAGCCGATAAGTTCCAGCGCCTCGCGGGCGGCGCCGAACCCGGTCCCGCCGCCGATGGTCGCGACCTCCAGTCCGGGCAGGGAAACGGCGAAGCGGAGGCCCCCGTCCATGGCGTCGGCCTGCACAAAGCAGGCCGACGAGGAGACCACATGCGCCAAGTCCTGTCCGGTGGCGGCGAAAAAGGCCGCTATGGTATTGGCCGCGTTCACATTGAAGCCCGATATGGTCCCGCTCAGGGCCGACCCGAGATAGCATTTGTTGAAAACGACCTTTTCAACCGCCCGGCCGTCGACGCCTTTCCTGAACGCTTTCGCCAGCGTTGCATCGGACAGGAACGCCTCGGCCTGCACCGATTTGCCGCGGCCGTGGAGGACGTTTATGTGGGCGGCCTTTTTATCGCAGCACAGGTTGCTGCTTATGGTTATCAATTTCCAGCCCGGGAGCTGCCCCAGCAGGCCCCGGACAATGTCGGCCGCGGCCTTGGTGACGCCGTTCATCCCCATGGCGTCGCCGGTTTCGCAGACCATCCGCAGGAACACCTTTGAGCCCAGTTGATACGGCTCCACGTATTTCAACCTGACGAAGGGATCCTGGATGTATTGGTTGAGGGATTCCACCCAGGCGGGATCGCCGCCAAGCCTGTCGACCAGCCGGCGCGCCTCCACGATGTCCGGCGCCTCGATAAGCGGGGCGCGGCCCATGCCGTCGAAGTGGACGATGGTTTTCAGGCCGCCGGCCAGGTTGATGGCCTTCACCCCACGCTGGACGCCGGCCACCAGGGCGGCCTCGTTGGTCGCCAGGGGCAGATGGACCCGGCCTTGGATATGCTGGCCGTCAATCCGCAGCGGGCCGGCGATCCCCATGGGCACAAGCGCGGCCCCGATCTTGGATTCAATGCCGGCCAGGACGCGGCCGTCCCGGGTCATGGCGCAGTTGTCGATGCGGGCATTCCTTATCCTTGACAGCGATATCCCGGTCTCGGCCTCGAGGCGGGAGCAGCGCACCACCGCCGCGTCATGGCAGGCGTCCCGCACCGCTTCGGGATTGGAGGCATGCACTTCCTTGAAAATCACCGTCTCCAGATGCTGCGTTTTGATGTCCCCCCGGTTGAAGCGCTCGGCGATATCCTTCAATCGCTGTTCCATTTTCCGCTCCTCAGGCGCATTTTTGGGATAAAAGGCTGCTCAGGCTTTGCGCATAACGCCCAACTTGCCGCAATTTTTCCAGATCGATGCCGGTGCCGATGCCCATGCGGGCGAACATCTCCACCAGGATTTCGGTCTGGCAGTTCCCCTTGGCGCCTGGCGCATAGGGACAACCGCCCAACCCGCCGACGGCGCCGTCGAAAACCGTGACACCGGCTTCGAGGGAGGCCAGGTTGTTGGCGAATTCCAGGCCGAAATACTTGTGGTAATGCACGGCGAGGCTGGCCGAAACGAGTTTTCCCCGGATCATGCCGGGAATGGCGTGGGCGGACGCGGGATTGGCCATGCCGGTGGTGTCGCCGAGGGATATCTCATAAGAGCCGAACCCTTCCAGGGCCAGGGCGATGTCCAGGACCTTCCGGGGAGGGATGTCGCCCTCAATCGGGCAGCCGAAAACGGTGGCTATGTATGAGCGCACCCGGGCGCCGTGCCGCTTGGCGACGGCGTTGATCTTCTCTATCTCGGACAGCGACTCGGCAACGCCCATGTTCAAGTTTTTCCGGTTATGGCTTTCGCTGGCGCTCATGATGCTGACCACTTCCCGGAAGCCGGCGGCCAGAGCCAACTCAAGCCCCCGCAAGTTCGGCACCAGGGCGTTGTAGACGACGCCGTCCTTTTTCCTGATGCCGGCGAAAACGTCCTTGCCGTCCCGCATCTGGGGGACCCATTTGGGATGCACGAACGAGGTTACCTCGATTTTTTGGCAACCCGCCTCGGTCAACTGATCGACCAGATCGATTTTTTTACGCGTGGGGATGAATTCCGGTTCGGGTTGCAGGCCATCCCGCGGACCAACCTCGACGATGTCGATTTTTTTACCGGCGTACCGATTCATGCGAGGCGCCTTTCCCCTGATTTTGCTGGCGAATATCAAGTGAAGTCGAAAAGTATTTTAATAGTATATCACAAATTTATCTTCCGTCAACAGCATCTATCCGCGGAAGGGCGCGCAAATCCGGAATTTCACCTTTGACGACGTCATCCAGATCCACGAGGCGACCGAGGCGTTGGAAAGCGTTAAAATTGCCGCGCGAATCTCCGGCTGTTTTTGGGAAGCCCTGACAACCCGCCTTGCCTAGGCCTTCGCCAAGTTTCATTTTGGCCATGGGCGCATAAAGGCGCACAGAAGATTCTCCGGCGGAGTTTTGGAATCCGCGCGCCGTGAGCGGCCTTAAAAGATTTTCCGGGAAACTTGGGCTAACCGCGACAATCCTCCGGAACATCCTTACCTGTCCAGTCCGAACAAGGCCGGGATATAGAGGACGGTCTCCGGAACATAGGTGACCAGCATGAGAATGCAGAGACTGGAAACGATGAAGGGGGTGAGTTCCCGGATCAATTTTTCCATCGGCAGGCCGGAAACGATGGTGCCGGTAAAAATGGCG
>JAISYD010000176.1 GCA_031270145.1 Planctomycetota bacterium | reverse complement strand
CCGTCCGCCGGGTCGGCTTCATGATCGGCGTGGAACTGGAGCATCCCGGCGCCGCCCTGGTGGACGACTGCCGCGAACACGGCCTCCTGGTGAATTGCACGCATGGCGCAATCATCCGCCTGCTTCCGGCCTTCAACATCGCGAAGGGGGAGTTGAATCGGGGCCTGGACATTCTGGCCGAATGCCTGAAGCGCGACGCCCGGCGGCGGACGTGAAACGCCGGATGCCGCATGCTCCGACAGACGCGGCTCAATCGGCGCCCAGCCTCCAGCGGCGACTTCGCCGCCGGCGCCAATTCGCGCTATCCGTATCCGCGCCGATGCCGCCGGGCGCATATGAAATCAACCGCATGAACGCCGAGCGACGTCCTTGCGGCAAGAAACCAAGCCAACGGCCCCGCCTTGCGGCGGGGCTGTTTGGCGAGACGCGAAAAAAGCGGTGGAACTCAAACGTCGGACAGGGAACCGACGCCGGGCATGGGAACGACGTCCCGGGCGACTCCGTCGGCCTTGGCTGCCTTCATGACCGCCTCGGCCACCGCCTTGGGGACGCGGACGTCGAAGGGGTTGGGGATGATGTTGTCCTTGTTCAGGCCGTCCGCCTCGGCGATGGAGGCGATGGCCCGGGCGGCGGCCAGGTTCATCCCGGGAGTGATGCGGCTGGCCCGCACGTCCAGCGCGCCCCGGAAAAGGCCGGGGAAGGCCAGGACGTTGTTGATCTGGTTCGGATAATCCGAGCGGCCGGTGGCCATGACCGCCACATGGGGGGCGGCGATTTCCGGCCGGATTTCCGGGTCGGGGTTGGACATGGCGAAAATGATGGCCTTGGGCGCCATCAGCTTCACGTCCTCGATGTCCATGGTGTCGGGGCCCGATAGGCCGACGAAGACGTCGGCGCCCTTGATGACGTCCCGCAGGGTGCCCTTGACCATGTCGGGATTGGTGATCTCGGCGTAGGCTTTCTGGGAGACGTTCAAGCCCTCCTTGCCCCGCCAGAGGACGCCGGAGCGGTTGACGCCGATGATGTCGCGGACGCCGGCGGTCTGGAACAGCTTGGTGACGGCGGTGCCGGCGGCGCCGACGCCCATGAAGATGATCTTGAGATCGGACAGTTTCTTGCCCACCACCTTGGCGGCGTTGGTCAGGCCGGCGGTGGCGACGATGGCGGTACCGTGCTGGTCGTCGTGGAAAACCGGGATGTCCACGATTTTCTGGAGCTTCTCCTCGACCTCGAAGCAGCGCGGCGCCGAAATGTCCTCCAGATTGATGCCGCCGAAGGTGGGGGCGATCATGGCCGCGACCTTGACGATTTCATCCGCGTCCTGGGTGCCGACCACAATGGGGACGGAATCGACGCCGGCGAATTTCTTGAAGAGGAGGGATTTGCCCTCCATCACCGGCAGGGCGGCCTCGGGGCCGAGGTTGCCGAGTCCGAGGATGGCCGAGCCGTCAGAAATGACCGCCACCATGTTGCGGCGCTGGGTGACGGCGAAGGAGCGGGCCTTGTCCTTGGCGATGGATTTGCAGATGCGGGCGACGCCGGGGGTGTACAGGCGGGAGAGATCGGCCGCGTCCTCCAGCGGGAAGCCGCTGGCGACGCGGAGCTTGCCCCCGACATGGCAGGCGAAGGTGTCGTCCTCGACATGGGTGATCGCCGTGTCGGGACAAGACTTGGCGGCGGAAAGGAGCTCGCCCTGATGGGCCAAATCCCGGGCGCGGATCTTGAATTTTTGGGTGACGGAGGTCGAGTTTTCCCCGACCAGACACACCGATTCCATCTCGCCTCCGGCCGCGAGCACGGCGTTGACCAGTTTGCCGGCGGCGTTTTCGGCGCGGATGAACTTGGCAGTGATGCTGAGGGAGAACCCGGGACTGCACTGTTTTTTCATTTTGTCGCCTTTCGCTTGGCCCTGATCCCGGTTGATCCGGCGCAGGGCTGGTTTTGCCTGGCAAACGCCAAGCCGCCGGTTATTTCTTCTCGATCAGGATGGCCTGGCAATCCACGCCCAACTCCTTGGCGATGCCGATAAGCTCGTTCAAGGTGCCGTCCGGGATCGGGATGCCGCTGGCCTCGAATTTTTTCATCACCTCGGCTTCGATGTCGCCGGCGCAACAGATGCGGGTCTGCCCGGCCGCCTTGGGCGAATGGCGGATTTCCTCCATATAGCGGGAGAAATGCGCCTCAATTTCCTTCTTGTCGCCGAAAATGCCGTAATCAATGGCCTGGAACATGTGGCAACATTTGTCTTCGTTGGGTTTCTCGCGGACATGGTTGCTGGTGTTGCCGCCCGAGAACACGGCGGTCATCAGCTCGACCACCATGGAAAAGGCGTAACCCTTGTGGCCGCCGCCCTCCATGCCGAAGCCGCCGAGGGGCAGGAGGCCGCCGTCGGTCTTGTTCTTGCGGATGTCGAGGAACACCTGGGGATCGTTGGTCACCTTGCCGTCCGGAGCCACCGCCCAACCGTCGGGGAGCGTCTTGCCCTGGCGCTTGTAAAGCTCGATCTTGCCGGCCGGCACCACGCTGGTCGAGACGTCGAAATGGAACCAGGTGGGGGAGGCGGGCATGGTCATGGCTATCGGGTTGGTGCCGAGCATCGGGTGGCAACCGAAGGTCGGGACGACCATGGCCTCGCTGTTGGTCATGCTGACGCCCAAAAGCCCTTCCTTGGCCGCCATCATCGAATAATAGCCGCCGATGCCGAAATGGTTGGAGTTCCTGACCGTGACGATGCCTAGCCCCGTCTTTTTGGCCTTGTCGACAGCCATGCGCATGGCTTTGATGGCGGCGGGCTGGCCCATGCCGTCGTTGGCGTCAAGCACCGCCGAAACCGGGGTTTCCCTGACGACGCCAATCTCGGCCGTCGGCTTGATGCGGCCGCAATTCATGCCGGTCATGTACACGCCTATGCGCTGGATTCCGTGGGAGGCGATGCCCAGGCCATCGGCCGCGAGCAACACCTCGGCGACATCGGCCGCCTTGTCCGCGGCCAGGCCCTTTTTCTCAAAAATGGCCCTGGCAAGCTTTTTAAGGCTTTCACATTCGAATTTCCTGCTTTCGTTCGCCATCATCGTACTCCTTATGACAAATCATTCCCACTACAAACCTGCGGCCAAAGACGCCTGGGCATGGACATTGAATATACATCGCCTCAATTGTAGTTTCACTTTACCCCAATTATCCGCCGGCGGCAAGTTTTTTTTGCCGACGGCGGGGCGGCGGACAAAAAATAGACTGGAAACGCGGGATGATCCGGGTAAACTGACAATAATTTCGGCCGGACGGCCGGGACGGGGGCGATATTGTAAACCGACGGCAATCATATAAACCACCAGCTACCGCGGAGGAATGCCGCCGATCCGGTACGACCTGGACGCTTCGGTGGATTGCCCCCGGCCCAAGCCGGTCCGCAACTGCTTGAAGGAGATGTCCCAATGATTGAGGCGGAAAACCTGACCATGCGCTACGGATCCATCCTGGCGCTGGATCAGGCGTCGTTCACGGTGGAGAAGAATGGGGTGGCCGGCCTCCTCGGCCCAAACGGCGCCGGCAAGTCGACCACCATGCGCATCCTCACCACTTTCCTCGCCCCCACCTCCGGAACCGCCAGAATAAGCGGCTTTTCGATCGCCGACAACCCCGTGGAGGTGCGCCGCCGCATCGGCTACCTGCCGGAAAATCCGCCCCTTTACACCGACATGGAGACGGCGGAATACCTGGAATTCGTGGCCAGGGCCAGGGGCCTGGCCGGAAACAGGCTGCGCCAAAGGATGGGCTGGGTGACCGAGCGCTGCGGGCTCGGCCCGGTTTTCCGTACCCCCATCCGCTTCCTGTCCAAAGGCTACCGCCAGCGGACCGCCCTGGCCCAGGCCTTGATCCACGATCCCGAGGTGGTGATCCTGGACGAGCCCACCAGCGGGCTGGATCCGCGCCAGATAGGCGAAATCCGCGCCCTGGTGGCGGAATTGGCGGCAAGCAAGACCGTCATTCTTTCCACCCACATCCTCCAGGAGGCCGAGGCCATGGCGGCCCGCGT
>JAISYD010000162.1 GCA_031270145.1 Planctomycetota bacterium | reverse complement strand
TGGTTTACACGGCCAATCCACCGGGTATATTACCGGCGGGAGGCCATCATGACCAAGGAACCGCTTAGTCCTAAAATTGACGTGGCGTTCAAGTCGCTCATGCTTGAATCGGGCCGCCTCGCTCGGCTGGCCAGCTTCCTGAGCGGAGTGTTGCAACTGCCCGAGGACGAGTTGCGGGGACTCGCCGGCGAAGCGTAATTCCCGCCAGCCGCCCGAATAGGACAATGCTAGAAAGGCCGCCCGGCAAGGGCGGTCTTTCCATTGGCTGTCGCGCTTCCGCGTCCGCGCCGGGCCGCAACGCGAATGCCCCCGGAAATGTCGGCGGGAAGGTTGCAATTGGCGGCCGGACGCATATAATCCTGGCGTTCGTCCGATTCACCCGGTCAAGGATGGCATTGCCATGTCGGAGCGCGAGCCGCTGAAAAATTCGCCAAGGTGGAACGGCATCACCGACAGCATCCGCAGTCATCTGAGGCAATCCGGGGTCTGGAACACCAGGACCCTGGTCCGCCAATCGCGGCCAACCTGGCGCGACGTGTTCCAGCCGAAAATCCTTTCCGTCCTGGATCGGAATTATTGGCGCGAATGCCTGGCCAAGGACCTTATGGCGGGGGTGATCGTGGGCATTGTGGCGCTGCCCCTGGCCATCGCCTTCGCCGTGGCCAGCGGAGTCGCCCCGGAAAAGGGCCTGATCACCGCCATCGCGGCCGGCTTCCTAGTTTCCCTGCTGGGCGGCAGCCGGGTGCAGATAGGCGGGCCAACCGGCGCCTTCATCGTCATCGTCTACGGCGTCCTGGCCGAATACGGCCTGTCGGGCCTGGCCGTTTCCACCATGCTCGCCGGCCTGTTCCTTGTCGGCTTCGGCTTGCTGCGCCTCGGCAACGTCATCAAGCTCATTCCGCACACCGTGATCACCGGCTTCACCTCCGGCATCGCCGTGACCATTTTTTCCACCCAAATCAAGGACGCCCTGGGCCTGGAGCTGGAGTCGGTCCCGGAACATTTCATCCCCAAATGGAGCTTATACCTGGCGTCGCTTGGCGCCGCGCATGCCTGGAGCCTCCTGATCACCCTTGGCAGCATAGCCGTCATCCTGCTGGGACTGAGGCTTTTCCCGCGCATACCCGGTTCGCTCATCGCCATCGTCCTGTCGGCGACGGCCGTCGCCGCCTTCTCCCTTCCCGTCGAAACCATCGGCGACCGCTTCGGGGCGCTGCCGAGCGGCTTCCAGCCGGCCTGGCCAACGGCGAGCCTGGCGGAACTTCCCGGCTATTTCCAGCCCGCCTTCACCATCGCCCTGCTTTGCGCCATCGAATCGCTCCTGTCGGCGGTGGTGGCGGACGGCATGATTGGGGACGCCCACAATTCCAACACCGAGCTGATCGCCCAGGGGGCGGCCAACCTGATCGTCCCGCTCCTCGGCGGCATACCCGCCACCGGGGCCATCGCCCGCACCATCACCAACGTCAAGAGCGGCGGCGCCACGCCGGTGGCCGGGATCGTCCACGCCGCCACCCTGCTGGCCATCGCCATGTCCCTTGGGAAATACGCCCAGCTCATACCCATGCCGTGCCTCGCCGGCATACTCATCGTGGTGTCATACAACATGAGCGAATGGCGGACCTTCATATCCTTCCTCAAGGCGCCGATCCGCGAGGTGGCGGTGCTTCTGGCCACCTTCCTGTTGACGGTTCTGGTTGATTTGACCGTGGCGATCGAGGTCGGCATGCTCCTGGCGTCGTTCCTGTTCATCCAGCGCATGTCGGAAATGGGCACTGTCTTCAGCGCCTCCGTCGCCGATCCCGCCGGCGGCGCGGAAAAGGGCGGCATAACCGTCCCCGCCGACCGGGAAACCAGGTCCAGGGTCGACGTCTTTGAAATCAGCGGGCCGTTTTTCTTCGCCGCCGCGCGGGAATACCAGCAGGTCCTGCAGTCGCTGGGGACGGGGGCCCGAGCGGTGATCATTCGCATGCGGCATGTGCCGTTCGTGGACGAAACCGGCATCCGCACCTTCCGCGACACCATCAGGTTCTTGCTGAATTCGCGGCGGGTGGTGGCGCTCTCGGGCGTGCGGCCCAACGTACGCGACGATTTCCGCCGCCACGGCATAATCGCCTTGCTGGGGGAGGACCGCGTCTTCGCCAATTTCGACGCCGCCATGGAGTTCGTCAATTCCCTGCCGGACATCGGGAGCGGCGCGTCCCAAGCCATCCGCCCTGGCAAGCCGGACGGCCAGTGACGGCGCCGAAACGGCCGGCTCAGGCCCCCGCCACCGCCAGCAGGAGAAATTCCTGCAGCTTGACCAGCATTTCCGAGGGCTCGTAGGGTATTTTTCGGCCCAGCAATTTTTGCACCTGTACGTCGATTCCCATCAAGACGCTGTTCATGATTATGGTCGCCACCGTTCCGGCGTCGAACCGCGCCCCCGATCCATCGTCCAGGTGTTTGGCGAATACGCCGGTGAAAAAGTCCAGGCTGTACCTCAAAAACACCTGATTGTATTTGTCCCAAGCCTTTTCATTGCGGAACTGCTCCGTACGCATCAGGCTGAAGGCGTAGCAGGTGAAGTCGTTGGACATCTTCCGGGGTTCCATCATGCTTATCTCCAGCGCCTCGGCGAACGACGCGGCGGCGGCGGCCTTTTGGGCCAGGCGCTCGAGATAAAGGAGATACAGTTCCACGGCGTGTTCCATGACCGCGTCCCACAGCGCCTCCTTGCTGGGGAAGTGGTTGTATACGGAAGCCGGCTTTATGCCGATGGCCCTGGCGATGTCCTTGATCGAAACCGTCGAATAGCCGCTTTTGGCGAAAAGGACGGTTGACTCAATCAGGATTTTAACCTTGGTGCGGCTGGCGATGTCCATCAGGGGGAGCTGGTACCGTTCCCCGAAAACATCGTAATTGGGCAAGCCATCGCCGCCGTCGTTTTTCATGTTTTGCCGAGTCTCCGTCCGGATGCCGATCAATCCGAATATTCCGCCCCGCGTCCGGCGGAATCATGCCGCTGGCCGCAGCCGCTCTTTTCCTTCCACGCCACGTTGATGTGAAGGTCGCCGCCGTCCACTCCGAAGCCCCCGTATTTGCGCGTTTCCAGGTGGCAGAAGCCGGCCATGCGGATCAGATCGCTCCAATGGCTCCAGGTCCAGTAGGCGGGACGGCGGATCACGGTCGATTCCAGCCCGGTGTCGCCGTTCTCCTCGCTCACATAAAGCAGCCGGTCGTCTATGAAGTCGACCGCCCGCGTCCGCAACTTCACCAGCGAGCAGCTCACCTTGCCATCGCGGAAAAACCATTCCACCCTCTCGGGCGGCTGCGAGGCCCATTCCCGCTCCAGGCGCTCGCCCGGAGCGTCCCGCGGCTCGTTCTCGGTGGCGCCCACGAACATCAGGAAGCCGCCCGGCTGCAGGGCGTGGAAGAGGCCGACCAGGGAAGTGCCCAGGTTGTCCCATGACGGCTCCAGGTTGAGGCCGGTGACCAGGATGCCGTCGAAGTGGTGCGGCATGTTTTTGGGCAGATCGTTCCAGGCGGAACGGAAAAAGGTCACGGGCGCGCCCTCGTCCCGGGCGAGTTCGCGGGCCCGGTTGACCGCCGTGCCGGAAATGTCGGAGCCGAGGATGTTTACGCCCTTCTCGGCCAGCAGGATGGCGCGCCGGCCAAGGCCGCAGGAGGCGTCCAGGAGCGTTTTGGCGTCCAGCGAGTGGGAAAGCTCGGCGAAAGCCCTGGCGGGGCCGCCTCCCTGGCCGTGCACCGCGGCGCGGAAGCCCTGTCGCCAGGCGTCGCGCCTGAACCACTCCCAACGATGAACCAAATCCCAATCTGTTGCCGGACCCGATAGGCTGCTCATGGTTTCGTTCCTTGTGTCCCGCGCGGCGGCGGCCTGTTGAAGTCAGGGATGCTGGGGCGGACCGTCCAGGCCCAGATCCTCGGGATAACCGAACATAAGATTGAGATTTTGCGCCGCCGAGCCGGCCTGGCCCTTGACCAGGTTGTCAATATGGCTGACGACCCGGAAAACGCCGGTCCGCTCGTCCGCCGCCACCGTTAGCAGGCAACGGTTGCCGCCCCGGACGTCGGCGGTCGCGACCGGCCGCGAGGCGTCCTTGACCAGGACGAAAACATCCTTGGCGTAGAAATCCCGATAGGCGGCGAGAAGTTTTTTTTGTCCGACGCCGTCGGACAAGCCGCCGTAAAGGCAGCTCATGATGCCCCGGCACATGGGGACGACCTGGGGGGTGAAGGCGACGCGGATGTCCCGGCCGGCCAGGAGCGACAGTTCGCGCTCGATCTCCATAACGTGTTGATGCCCAGACAGCCGGTAGGCGTTCATGCTGCCGTAGCGCTCGGGAAAATGATGCGCCGGAACCGGCTTTTTTCCGGCGCCGGAAACGCCGGACTTGCAGTCGCAGATTATGCCTTCCGGCCGGATCAGGCCGTGCCGGATCGCCGGCGCCAGGCCGAGGAGGCAGGAGACGGCGAAGCAACCCGGGTTGCCGACCAGCCGCGCCCCGCGGATCTCGTCCCGGTGCAGCTCGGAAAGCCCGTAAACCGCGCCGGGCAGCAGTTCCGGGGTTTTATGGACGGGATCCCCGGCGATGCGCCCGGCGTATTTGGCATACAGGGCGGGGGAGTTGAAGCGGAAGTCGCCGGAATAGTCGAGGAAGCGGCGGCCGGCCGCCAGTTCCCGCCCGGCCAAAAGCTGGCCAACTCCGTCCGGGGTGGCCGAAACCACCGCCTCCGCCTCGGCGGCGGCGAATTCGGGCGAGCCGGCGGAGAGGATGGGCAGATCGCAATAGCCTTCCAGGTAGGGCCATACGGCGGAGATCGGTTTGCCGATCTCCTGGCTGGCCGCCAGAGCGGTTATCTTGAATTCCGGGTGGCGCAGGAGTATTTCAATAATCCCCAGGCCGCCGTAGCCGGTGGCGCCGACAATTTTGACGGAAGTCAATTTCAGGCCTTCCCCCCGGGCAGGCGATCCCGCCATTCGACCCGCGGGGCATCGCCCCACAGATCCTCGATCCGGTAGAATTCGCGCACCTTCCGATCAAAGACATGCACCAATATGTCGCCGAAATCGGCCAGAATCCAGCCGACGTTGCGCTCTGTCCGGTTCAGCCGCCTGGCGCCGTGCTTGGCCATGACCTGATCCGCCCGGCGGGCTATGCTCCGGAGCCGGGCAAGGCTGTCCGCCGAGCCGACGACGAAGTAGTCGGCGTAATCGATCAGGGAGCGAAGATCCAGGATCAACACATCCTCGGCTCTCCGCTCGTACATGGCGAGGGCGGAAATAATGGCGAGCTCGCGGTTCCTCCGCTCAATGGGCTTGTCGGCGTCGATATCCTCCATGTTAGGCATGATAGCCGCCGGCTTTTTTTTTGCAACTGCTTTGCCCGGGATTGGCCGCTATTTTCCCCTTCGGGGCAAAAAAGGCGAAAGGCGCCTTGTGGCCGGGGAAAGTGAAAGGTTGGCCGCGCTTGGCCAAGGGAGAGGGATGATGGGGATCGGCAAATTGGGCGCCGCGCTTTTCGCCCTGCTCATATTCGCGGCCGCGACGGAGGCCGCCGAGGAACTGCCGCTCCGGGGAAAAACCGCGAACGGCGGCCGGGGCATGAACTCCTTCCAGGCGGATTGGCGGCAAGAAGCCAACCGGAAAGCGGCCGCCGGCGGCTCCGCCCCGGCCGGGAAATATCTGGCCTGGCGCAACAGTTGCGCCGCTTCGACCCAGGATCGGGAGAACTTCGCCCTGGCGGCGCCCTGCCTTGGCCTTCGCGGCGCCGAATCCGGGAGGGGGCGGCTGGCCGGCGGCTGGCCGGCGGACTGGCCGGATTGGCTGGAACGCGCCTTTTCGCCGGAGACGAAGCGATAAATTCCCGGGATGCCTCCTTGACCTTTCGCCGCTTCCGGCGTTTAATCTTCCATTGCCCGGCAAGCGATCGCCGGCGCCGGAGGAACCGATGAGCACCCTTGAGAAACTGGGAAAATACCTGGCGGCGAAGGGGATGTCCGCCTTCCTTCCCGCGATGTCGAAACATTCGCCGGAATTGCTGCTGACCATGATGGACAAGCTGAGCCAGGCCGGCATCAGGCGCATGGCGGAAATGCACCGGGGGTCGGCGGAGGATCTTGGGCGGCGGATCGATGCCGCCCGGGGCTTTTTTGAAATGGCCAAGCGCACCTTCCCCCGCCTGTCCAAGCCGACCCAGCGGAAACTGGCCTTCAACCTTTTTTACAACGCCATCCACGAGGGCGACGCGAAGCGGGCCGCCTACCTGGCGAAATACGGCGAATACCCGCCCTTCTTCCTCCTCATTTCGCCGTCCATGGCCTGCGATCTCCGTTGCGCCGGCTGTTACGCCTGGAAGTACCCGAAGGATCAATCCCTCTCCGCCGCCAAGGTCAGGGAAATCATCGCCGAGGCGCGCGACGAAATGGGCATCCATTTCATCACCGTCAGCGGCGGCGAGCCGACCCGCTGGCCGCATTTGGAGGAAATCGCGGCCGAGTTCGACGACGTGTTTTTCCAGGTTTACACCCACGGCCAAAGCATCGACCGGGATATGGCCAGGCGCTTCGGCGAGCTCGGGAACATTTATCCCGCCATCTCTATCGAGGGCTCGGAGGCCTTTACCGACGCCCGCCGGGGGCCGGGCGCCCATCGGCGGGCGCTGGCGGCCATGGATCTCCTGCGCGGGAGCGGCGTGCTTTTCGGCTACAGCCTGACCCACACCAGGAAGAATCACGAGGCCGCCTGCTCCCAGGCGTTCCTTGACGAGATGATCGCCCACGGGGCCGCCTTCGGCTGGGTGTTCCAATACATCCCCGTCGGCCGCGAATCCGACATGAGCCTGGTGCCCACCGGCCGCCAGCGGGTGGAGCGGCGGGAAAAAATCCTCGAGGCGCGCAGAAGCAAGCCGATCCTGGTCTTCGACTTCTGGAATGACGGCGACGCCGTGGACGGTTGCATCGCCTGGGGCCGGCGTTACGCCCACGTCACGGCCCGCGGCTATGTCGAGCCCTGCGTCTTCGTGCATTTCGCCAAGGATTCGGTGCATGACAAGAGCCTGGGCGAGTGTCTGCGTTCCGCCCCCTTCCGGGAAATGCGCGGCAAGGCGCCCTTCCACGAGGATCGCCGCCGCCCCTGTCCGCAGATCGACCACCCCCACCTGCTCCGGGAACTGGTGGAGAAGCACGGCATGTTCGGCACCCACGAGGGCGCGGAGGACATTATCGGCCGGCATTTCGCCGGGTTGTGCCAAACCGCCGACTCCTTCGCCCATGCATTGGCCGAGCATGACCGGCGGGCCGCCTGCGCCGCTTGCGCCGCGGCGGGAACCTGAGGCCCGGCATGGCCTACCGCCGCCTGCGCCGGGACGAGATAGCCGTCCTCGAGGCCCGGGGCTGCCGCGCCGGGGATTGGGGCTTGGTCGGGGTGGCCGGGGATTTCAGCCCCGGCGATTCGTTCCGCCGGGTGCTTTTCGCGGGAAAGGTTGAACTGGGCCATTTCCTGGAAGGCCGGCCCGGCGATCCCGCCCTTGCGGCCGGGATCGAGGACGCCGTTCTCCGGGATGTCCGGATTGGCGACGGCTGCCGCATCCGGCGGGCCAATCTGGCCGGGGTTTGGGTCGGCGGCGGCTCGGTCGTCGAGGAGGTCGGGGAAATCGTCCGGACCGCCGGCGCGCCGCCCTTCGCCCACAACGCGCGGGCCAATGTCCTGGCCGAGGACGGCGCCCGTTCCGTCCCCCTTTGGCGGCGCCTGTCGGCGCCCTTGGCCCATATCCTTTGCCATTTGCAAAAGCTGCCCGCCGCGGAGGCGCTTGAAAGCGTCATCCGCCGGGACGTCCGGAAGCATTTGCGGCTGCCCCGCTGCCGCGTCGGGACGGGTTGCCGGATTGTCCGCTGCGGCCGCCTGGCCGACGTCTGGCTTGGCGATCGGGCGGTTTTGGAAGGGGTGTCCCGGCTGGAGAATTGCTGGCTCGCCGCTTCGGCCGGCCGGCCGGTGCGGCTGGGGGCGGGGGTCGTCGCGGAGGACTCGGTTTTCCTGGCCGGGTCGGAGATCGGGGACGGGGTGTCGCTGTCGCATTGCCTGGCCGGCGAGGGGGTCAGGCTGGAGAACGGCTTCGCCGCCGGACATTCGCTGTTTTTCGCCAATTCGCATTTTGCCCTGGGGGAGGCGCTGGCCGTACTGGCCGGCCCTTTCGCCGTTTCCCACCACAAGGCCACCCTGGTCCTGGCCTGCCAATGCCTGTTCAACAATTTCGGCGGCGGCTCCAATTCCTCGAACCACCATTTCAAACTGGGCCCCCGGCACGGCGGAGTTTTGCGCCGGGGCGTCAACTGCGGCTCGGATTCCTATATTTTCTGGCCCTCCGACATCGGCGCCTTCAGCACCGTGATCGGCCGGCATCCCCGGCATCTGGACACCGCCGCCTTTCCCTTTTCGCTGCTTTTGGGCGGGGAAGAGCGGTCGCTCCTGATTCCCGGGGCCAACGTCTTCTCGGCCGGCGGCTTCCGCGACGCCGGCAAATGGCGGGAAAGGGAACGCCGGCAAAACGCCGGCGCGGCGCTGGACCCGGTCAATCCGGCCGCGCTTTCGCCCTATGTCGTCCAGGCGCTGGATCGGGGCGTCGCCGTTTTGCGCCGGGCGCCGCCGGGCGATCTGGCGTGGGGCGGGGCGGTCGTCCCGGCCGGACGGCGGTTGGCGGCGCTGGAGTTGTACGGGGCCGCCCTGACCTTTTATTTGGGCGAACGCCTTTTGGCCGGAGCCGGGCAGGCCGCGGCCGGACTTCCCGACGCGGCCGCCGTACTGCGCCTCCTGGCCGGCGGCGCCGATCCGGGAGAGGCCGGCGGCGATTGGTCCGATTGGGGCGGGATGCTCCTTTCCGGGCGGGCCGGCCGGTCCTTCCTTTCCGATCTCGAGGAAAAAAGGCTGCTGGCGCCCGAGGCGATTGAAAGGCGGCTGCGGGAAATGCACGCCGCCTACGGCCGCATGGAGGCTGCCTGGGTCGCCTGGCGCTGGCGGCAGGAATTCGGCGATCCCGACGCGGCCGGGATCGCCGGCTTCTTCCGGCAATGGCGGGCGGCGGCGCTCTTCCGCCGGGATCGGCTGCTAGGCGATCTCGGCAAGGAATTCAATTCCGTGGCGGCCGTCGGTTTCGGCGTGGAGACGCCGGCCGCCGAGGCTTTCGCCCGCATCCGCGGCCGGCCGGCCGACGCGCCGCTGGCCGCCGCCGTCCGGGAGGAGACCGAGGCGCTTCTGGCCAAGGCGGCCAACATCGTCTGAGCCGCCCGGGTCAGGATTGCTCCAGCGCCTTTTCCAGGCCGATCAGGAAGGCGTCCATATCGGCGTCGGTGCCGACGCTGATCCGCAGGCAGTCCGCCACTCCCGGGTTCCCGAAATGGCGCACCAGGATGTTTTGTTCCCGGAGGGAGCGAAATACCCGCTCCGCCCGGGCCTCGCCGGCCAGGCGGCAGAAAATGAAATTGGCGCCGCTGGCGTAAACCTTGAGGCCGAGCCTGGCGACGCCGCCGGCGGTGCGCTCCCGGCTGGCGACGATCAGGCGGGTGGTTTTTTCCAGCCAGTCCCGATCCCGCAGGGCCGCCTCGGCCCCGGCCTGGGCCAGCCGGTCCAGATTGTAAAAATCGCGCGCCTTTTCAAATTGGGCCAGGATTTCCGGCCGGGCGAAGCCAAGGCCGACCCGGAGGCCGGCCAGGGAATAGCCTTTGGAAAAGGTCCGGACCACGGCCAGGTTGGCGTATTCGCCGAGGAGCGGGATGGCGCTTTGCCCCGCGAAGTCGGCATAGGCCTCGTCAATGACCACCAGCCCTTCCGGAACGGCGTCCAGCAGGCGGCGGATCTCGCTTTCCGGGAACAGCGTCCCGGTGGGCGAATTGGGATTGGCCAGGAACACCAGTTTGGCCCGGCCGGGGTCGAGCCGTTCCGGCAAATGGAATTCGCCCTCGAAATCAATCGGCCGGTAGCGTACGTCGTTCATGGCCGCGAGGGTGGCGTAATAGGCGTAGCCGGGCCGGAAGCCAGCCGCCTCGTCGCCGGGCGAGCAGCAGCAGCGGAAAAGGAGCAGCAGCATTTCGTCCGAGCCGTTCGTGGCCATCACGCTTTCCTCGGCCACCCCGTAAAGGTCGGCCGCGGCTCGGCGGAGCCGGCGGCTGGCGGAGTCGGGATAAAGGTTCAGCCCGCCCAGGGCCCGGGCGACGGCTTCGGCCACCCTGGGGCTGGGCGGATAGCGGTTTTCGTTCTGGTTCAATTTGACGGTCCGGGGATTGCCGGCCGCCTCGCCGGGCGTGTAGCCGGTCATCTTTTCCACGCAGGCGCGGATTATCGCCATGTCTGTCGCGTCCTTGGCCGGAAGCCTTCCGGCATTTTGCCTTGGCCCGAAAAGCCCGGGCCGGTTATAATGCTTGGAAATCCCGGGCGTCCCGGGTCCGCTTGCCGCTGGGTTATTTTTATCCGGCCGCCGGCGGCAAGGCAACGATAAAAGGGATTGCCGATGCGGGCGGTGGTGCAGAGGGTGGCCGAGGCCGGAGTCAGGGTGGACGGGGAGCTGGTCGGCGCCATCGGCGCGGGCTTGCTGGTCCTGCTTGGCGTGGCGGCCGCCGACGGGCCGGAGGAGGCGGCGCTTCTGGCCGGGAAGGTGGCCCGGCTCCGGATTTTCCGCGACGCGGGGGGCCGGATGAACCTGGCGCTCCCGGAGGCCGGCGGCAAGGCGCTGGTGGTCAGCCAGTTCACCCTGTGCGCCGATCTTTCGCGCGGCAACCGCCCGTCCTTCGCGCCGGCCGCCCGGCCGGAGGCGGCGAAGGAGCTTTACGAGGGGTTTTGCCGCGAATTGGCCGCCCTTGGGCTGGCGGTGGAAAAAGGCGTCTTCGGCGCTCATATGGAAGTGCGCCTGTTGAACGACGGGCCGGTGACCATTGTCATGGACACGGCAGTCTGGAGATGACCATGCTTAAACTCGCCATTTCCGGGGCCGGCGGCAGGATGGGGCAGCGCCTGCTGGCCCTGTCCGATCAAGACGCCGATTTCGCCTTGGACCAAGCCATCGAATGGAGCGGCTTCCCCTTGCTGGGGAGCTATATAAACGCCGGGGCGCCGCTGGCGCCCCGGGCGGCCGGCGTCAAATGGACGGCGGAGCTGGCGGCCGGCGCCGATGTGCTGCTGGACTTTTCCTCTCCGGAGAACGCGGTGAAGAACGCCGGCCTGGCCGTTTCCTTCGGCACCGCCATGGTGCTGGGAACCACCGGCCTGGACAAGGCGCAGGAACGGGCGCTCCGGGCGGCGGCGGCGGACATCCCGCTTTTGCAGGCGCCCAATTTCTCCCTGGGGGTGAACCTGCTGTTCCGCCTGGCCGGCGAGGCGGCGCGCGTTTTGGGCGACGGCTACAACGTGGAGATTGTCGAGGCGCACCACAACCGCAAGACCGACGCGCCGTCCGGCACGGCCCTGGGCATAGCCAGGGCGGTGGCCGGGCCGCTGAAGCGGGATTTGCGAAAGGATTTGGCCTATGGCCGCTCGGGCAAGCCGGGGCGCCGGCCGGCCCGCGAGATCGGCGTGCATTCGCTGCGCATGGGGGCGCTGGCCGGCGATCACGCCGTGTATTTCGCGAGCGACCACGAGTGCCTGTCCATCTCCCACCATGCCGAGTCCCGGGACGTCTTCGCCGCCGGGGCGCTAAGGGCGGCCAAGTGGCTGGCCGGCCGCGAACCCGGCTTTTACAGCCTGGAGGACATGCTGTTCGGCCCCGCCAGTCCCGCGGCCGAGACTTAGCCTCCCGGGATGGCGGCGCTCAGGGAGGCGGCCAACGGCGCGCCGAAGTCCGCGCCTCATGGCCGAACCAAAGGAGACTAAGATATGAGCGCATTAAACACAGCCGCAAGGCTATCCGATTGCAATTTACCCGATGTACGCGAAGCCGCGCAACTCACAATATTTAACGACCGCGGGCGCGTGAACATATGGGACACCCCGTTCGCCGCGATTGACGAGAAATTAGCCCGCGGCGGATTGCGCCGCCTGCGATGTAACGCTTTGGAAAATAAAGAATAACTAAAATATAAAAAAATAAACAAAAAATATAAAAAATATTCGTTGACTTATCCGCCCTTTGCCTGTATACTTCGGTTGGTTGGCCGGGGGCG
>JAISYD010000140.1 GCA_031270145.1 Planctomycetota bacterium | reverse complement strand
ATGGTCCAGCGGGCGGAGATCAACAAGAAGACCGTCATCGACTACGATCCGAAATGCGGCCAGGCCGACGAATACCGCACCCTGGCCAGGAAAATCGACGAGAACAAGATGTTCGTCATTCCAACCCCCCTCAAGCAGGATCGCCTGGAGGAACTCCTGATGGCGCACGGCTTGATGGAAGTCTGACCATTCATTCCGCCGGCGGGCAGCGCCCGGTTTTCCGGGGATTGCCGGACGCCGTCCCGCTTTCATTCTTGGAGAGGCTGGTTTCCGGCATGGTCGGAAACCGCCGGGAGGGATTGCGCATGCTGTTGATCCGATCCATCATTCGCCCGGAAAAAACCCACGAGGTGCTTTCCGAACTCATGGACGCCGGTTTCCCGGGCGTCACCAAAATGGACGTTTTCGGGCGGGGCAAGCAGAAGGGCGTGCAGGTGGGGGATGTCAAGTACGACGAAATCCCCAAAGAAATGCTCCTGACCGTGGTCAACGACGAGGACAAGGACGATGTGATCAAGGTGATCATGCGCACCGCCCGCACCGGCGACGGCCATTTCGGCGACGGCCGCATCTTCGTGAGCGAGGTGATCGACGCCTACACCATCAGTACCGGCAAACAGGGGATGTGACCTTGGAGGAGACAGGCATGAAGGAGGTAATGGCGTTTATCAGGACCAACAAGGTGAACGACACCAAGCGCGCCCTGGCCGAGGTCGGCTTCCCGGCCTTCCTCTGTCGCCCATGCCTGGGGCGAGGCAAGAAGTCGATCGACACCCGGGTGTTCAACCTGGCGATCAAATCCGGGATGGTGCCGGTTTCCCGGGCGGGCGAGTCGATGACCGAGGGGGACCGGCTCATACCCAAGCGTTATTTCAATCTGATGCTGCAGGACGACCAGGTGGATCTGGCGGTGAAAACCATCATCCGGGTCAACCAGACCGGCAATCCCGGCGACGGCAGGATTTTCGTGTTGCCGTTGCTTGAGTCGCACGGGGTCAGGACCGGCAACTGCTCGTTCCGGACGGTCGCGCGGAAGGAGGAGTGAATATGGACAGCAAGGGCAAGGTGCTGGACAAATACGCCGCCAAGGTGTTCAAGAACCGCAAGGAACACATCCTGGAGGTGGACAAGTCGTGCCAGGGCCAGCAGATAACGGCCAACACCCGGAGCGTGCCCGGCATCATGACCAACCGCGGCTGCTGCTACGCCGGCTGCAAGGGAGTGGTGCTGGGGCCGCTGAAGGATGTCCTTCTCATCACCCACGGGCCCATCGGCTGCGGCTTTTATTCCTGGGGCACCCGGCGCAACAAGGCGAGGACCGGGGACAAGCGCGACTTCATCCAATACTGCTTTTCCACCGACCTTCAGGAGCCGGACATCGTTTTCGGCGGCGAGAAGAAGCTGCGCCAGGCTATCAAGGAGGCGATGGAGATATTCAACCCCAAGTGCGTCATGATCTGCTCCACCTGTCCGGTCGGCCTCATCGGCGACGACATTCACGCGGTGGCGGCGGAGGCGGAGAAGTCCTACGGCATCAGTTGCATGGCCTACAGTTGCGAGGGCTACAAGGGGGTCAGCCAGTCGGCCGGGCACCATATCGCCAACAACACCCTGATGCGCCGGATCATCGGCACGGGCGACCGGCCGCCGGCCGGAAAATTTTCCGTCAACCTGTTGGGCGAGTACAACATCGGGGGCGACGGCTGGGAGGTGGAGCGCATCTTGAAACGCGTCGGCTACGAGGTGACGGCGGTCATGACCGGCGACGGCTCGGTCGCGGATCTGGGAAACGCCCACACCGCCACCCTTAATCTGGTGCAGTGCCACCGTTCCATCAATTACATAGCCGAAATGATGAAGACCAAATTCGGCATGGACTGGCTCAAGGTGAATTTCGTCGGCGTCGACGGCATCGTGAACAGCCTCCGGGAGGCGGCGCTTTATTTCGGCGACGCGGAACTGACCCGGCGCACCGAGGAGGTGATCGCCGACGAGTTGGAGCGGATAGCCGGGGCGCGCGAATATTACCGCTCCCGCCTGAACGGCAAAACCGCCGCCCTCTATGTCGGGGGCTCCCGCTCGCATCATTACCAGAACATGCTGGCCGACTTCGGCGTGTCGACGCTCCTGGCCGGCTTCGAATTCGCCCACCGCGACGACTACGAGGGGCGGGAGGTCATCCCCGGCATCAAGGAGGACGCCGACAACAAGAACATCGAATCCATAACCGTGGAGAGGGACGAGGGGAAGTACCGCGCCTTCCTCACTCCGGAGCGCTACGAGGAGCTGAAAAAGCGGATATCCCTGGACGACTACAAGGGCATGATCCGGGACATGGAAAACGGCGGCGTGGTCGTGGACGATCTCAACCACTACGAAACCGAGGCCTTCCTCGAATGCCTGAAGCCGGATTTCTTCATGTCCGGCATCAAGGACAAGTACATCCTGCAAAAGGCCGGCGTGCCGTCCAAGCAACTGCATTCATACGATTACAGCGGTCCCTACGCCGGCTTCAATGGGGTGGTCAATTTCGGCCGCGACATCGTCATGTCCCTCGACTGCCCCGCCTGGAGCCTGGTGGTGCCGCCGTGGAAAGTCGAATCCATGCTGGAGGGGAGCGTCGCCGAATAGTCCGGCCGCAAAGGGAAAAAGGAACAAGCAATGCTGGATATGACCCCAGGAAAACTGGCTGAGCGCTCGGCGCTCCGGGTGAACCCCTGCAAGACCTGCCAGCCCGTGGGCGCCATGTACGCCGCTCTTGGCGTCCACGGCTGCATGCCGCACAGCCACGGCTCGCAGGGCTGCGCCTCCTACCACCGCACCTTCCTCTCCCGGCACTTCAAGGAACCCGCCATCGCCTCGACCAGCTCCTTCACCGAGGGGGCCTCGGTGTTCGGCGGCGGCGCCAACCTCCGCGCCGGGGTGAAAAACGTTTTCGACATCTACCGTCCGGACGTCATCGCCGTTCACACCACCTGCCTTTCGGAGACCATCGGCGACGATCTTAACGCCTATATCTCGGACCTGGACATCCCGGAGGGCAAGCTGGTCGTCCACGCCAACACTCCCAGCTATGTCGGCTCCCACATCAACGGCTTTTACAACATGATGACCGGCTTCATCAATTACCTGGCCAGGCCGGAGGCGGAAAAAACCGGCAAAATCGCGGTTTTCCCCGGTTTCGTGAATCCCGGCGACATGCGGGAGCTGCAACGCCTCCTGAAAGCCATGGGCGCCGCCTTCACCATGTTCCCGGACGCCTCCGGGGTCATGGACGCCCCCATGACCGGGCATTACGAGATGTATCCCGGGGGCGGGACCCGGGTGGAGGACATCGCGCGACTGGGCGGCTCGGAAATCACCCTGGCCCTGGGCGAACTCACCTCCGACGAGCCGGCCAACGCCTTGAAGCGCAAATGCGGGGTGGAGTACAAGCTGCTGCCGCTTCCCATCGGGGTGGCTTTCACGGATCGCTTCCTCATGGCGCTTTTCCGGCAGTTGAAGCGCGACATCCCCGCCGAGTTGGAGGAGGAGAGGGGGCAGCTCCTGGACGTCATGCTGGACGGCCATTTCTACTACGCCGGGAAAAAGGCCGCCATTTACGGCGATCCGGACACGGCGCTGGGCTTGGCCAATTTCGTCATGGAAATGGGCATGACGCCGAAATACGTTGTCACCGGCACGCCGGGCGCGGCCTTCGTCAGGCGGGCCGGGGAGCTGTTCCGGCTGCACGGCGCGAAGGATTGCCTGGCGAAGGACGCGGCCGACTTGTTCGAACTGCACCAATGGATCAAGAACGAGCGGGTCGACGTCCTGATCGGCGGTTCTTACGGCAAGCAGATAGCCAGGGCCGAGGACATTCCGCTGGTGCGGGTCGGCTTCCCGATCCTGGACCGCTACGCCCACTCCTATTTCCCCATCGTCGGCTACCGGGGAGGGATGCGGCTTCTGGAACTGCTGGCCGGCGCCCTCATGGATCGCCAGGATCGGGACTGCGCCGACGAGGATATGGAAATGGTCATGTAGGTACCGGGCGCGACCGGGACCTTTCGCCAAAGGCGGCAAGCATGGGCAGCGTGGAAATATTGGAGGAGCGCCGGGCGTCCATCCAGCGCGGCGGCGCGGCCGGCATCAAATGCGGCTCGGACAGCGTTTCCGGGGCGGTGAGCCAGCGGGCCTGCGTCTATTGCGGGGCCAGGGTGGTTTTGAATCCCATAACCGACGCTTGTCACATCGTGCATGGCCCCATCGGTTGCGCCAGCTACACCTGGGACATCCGGGGCAGCCTGAGCAGCGGCAGCGACCGCTACCGCAACAGTTTCTCGACCGATCTCCGCGAGCGGGACATCGTCTTCGGCGGCGCGGAGAAATTGGCCCGGGCGGTGGACGAGGTGGCGGAGAAGATGAGGCCCAAACTGATTTTCATCTATGCCACCTGCATCGTCGGGGTAATCGGCGACGACGTGGAGGCGGTGGCCAGGGAGGCGGAAAAACGCCGCGGCGTCAGGGTGATCCCGGTCAAGTCGCCGGGGTTTTCCGGTACCAAGCAGCACGGCTACCGCATGGCCTGCGAGGCCATCATGCAACTTATCCGGCCCCACCGGAGCGGCGGGCGGCGGGCCGGCGTGAACATCCTTGGCGATTTCAATCTGGCCGGGGAGACGTGGATCATAAAAAACTATCTGCGGGAAATCGGCATTCCGGTGCGGGCGACCATCACCGGCGACGCCTCGTACGACACCCTGATCACGGCGCCGGCCGCGGCCTTGAACATCGTCCAATGCGCCGGTTCCATGACCCATCTCGCCAAGATGATGGAGGAGGAAATGGGCGTCCCCTACCTCAAGGTCAGCTTCTTCGGGGTGGAGGACGCCGGTGCCTCGCTGATCCGGGTGGCCGAGGCGATCGGCGACGACGGCAACCGCCGCCGAGCCAGGGAATTCACCCGCCGCCAGGCGGACGACCTGGCCGATTTTTCCCGGCGATACCGGCCCCGCCTCGAAGGCAAAAAGGCGGCCATTTACGTCGGAGGCGGCTTCAAGGCCATTTCCTTGATCCGGCAGTTCAAGGCCATGGGCATGGAGACGGTGGTGGTGGGCACCCAGACCGGCCAGCCGGAGGATTACGAGATAATCGGCGGGCTGGTGGGTCCGGACGCGGTGATCCTCGACGACGCCAACCCGGCGGAACTGGAAAAATTTATGCTCGAAAATGGCGCCGACATCCTGGTCGGCGGCGTCAAGGAGCGGCCCCTGGCCTACAAGCTGGGCATCGCCTTCTGCGATCACAACCACGAGCGCCGGCATGCGCTGGTCGGCTACGACGGGGTCAG
>JAISYD010000117.1 GCA_031270145.1 Planctomycetota bacterium | reverse complement strand
TCCCTCTTGTTTGTTGTTGGTTCCCGGCGTCCTCGCCGGGATTGGGCGGCGCTTTTTGCCGCCGATTCCGCGGTACAGGATGGTTCGTTGAGCCGCAGGCGAATAAGAACCGCGAAGACCCCCACGGTTTACCGTGGGGGTACTTCGCACATCCTGCCTGTAGTTGCCACTTCTTTTTCTTCTCCCATATTATTCCAAAATATCTCTAACTCAAGCAAAAATAAACAGTTGCTCGAATATTCAAATAAAATCAAATTAAAGGAAGCAATAGGGAAGAAAATGGAAGCAACAGGGAAAAATATGGGAAATAAAAGGAAGTGATTTGGAAGAAAATTGGAAAAAAAAGGAAAAAGCGCTTGCAATTCATATGAAGTGCGATAATATAGGCGTACCTTCCACTAACCTCGCATCCTATATGTGAGGCAAATGTGATTGTCAAAACTAAAACCCTTAAAGAATTACTTATTGAATCGACAACGGCTGATGCGCTTTTGTCTGAATCCATGCCTGATAAAAGAATGATCCGCAGGAATGATCGCAATTTTGTTCAATTCCTGCTTGTTTGGCCAGAAGTCAAGACTGCCCTTAATGATGGCTGGTCATTAAGCAGGATATGGAGGGTTTTAAGCAATCAAGGGAAGATTGGGATTGGTTACAAGGGTTTTTCTTACCATATACGCAAACAGCAAAAAAAAGAAAGCCGGCAAATCAGACGCCTTGAGAACGAAGAATCCCCTTCCCAAAAAGGATTGAGTCCCTCCGCAAGTGTTGAAAAGCCCAAGAACGGGGAACAATCCAAGAAAGATCCCTGGGCCGGCAAGCCTAATGTTGATGTAACCCAATTGGATGTAAAAGGTAAAATGGATACGTTTGGCTTCAAGCCAGGCGATCCGCGAAGAAACGTCAAGTGGTGACTGTGAGTTAAAACATTATAACCATATTAGAAAAGGAATGTTATGGCAACTATACATTTCACGATGGGCGCCAAGGGCGGAATCGGCAAGACTCTGATTGCCTCGACGATGGCCCAATACCTGCGGGAAAGGGAGCGGAAGGTTGACTGCATCGATCTTGACTACAAAAACGCCTCCTTCTCGCAATATGCCAAGCTGAATGTCACCTGCTTGGATTTGGAGACCGACGGCGACATCGAAAAGCGGAAATTCGACGTCCTCATCGAACGGATCGCCGCCGCCGACAACGACACGGATTTCATCCTGGACAGCGGCGGAAACATCTACATCCCCCTCAACAACTATATGCGGTCGAATGATGTCTACAACCTCCTTTTGGACATGGGCCACCGAATCCTGCTGCACGTCCCCATAATGGGGGGCAGCGAGTTGGACGAGACCATGAACACCCTGAACGAGCTTTGCGCCTTCATGCCCGACGCGGCCAGGATAGCTGTTTGGCTCAACACCTATCACGGCATCATTGAGAAGGATGGCAAGTCGTTCGAGCAATCCAGCATCTATAAAAACCACAAGAAGCGGATTTATACCTTGGTGTCGATCCCGAAGTTCGCGGCCGACATGCGCCAGGACGTGTCGGAGATGTACAAGAACAAAATGACCTATGAGGAAGCCATTGCGTCCCCGTCCTTCCCCTTGATGCCTCGGCAAAGGATAAAGATGGCCAAGAACAAACTGTTTTCGGCGATGGCCCTGGCCAAAGTATGCGATTAGAGGGGAGGGCTGGGGATGACGGCTGTGGAAATGATGCGGGCGGCTTTCGCCAAATCCGGCCACGCCTTCGACAAGGACGATCCCTTGATGGCTCTGACCGTCGTCCTGGATATGCTGAAGGAGGAGGCGGCCGTCAACCAGGATGCGGCATTGAGCAAGTTCGCGGATCGCCTGGCCGAGGTGGAGGCCGACTGGAAGCGGGAATCCCGGGAAACCGCCAACCTGATCCTCAACGCCTCGCTTGACGCCGGCCGGGACGCCATGCTGCGGACAATGCGGGAGGGGGCGGATTTGTGCTGCGAGCAGATCCGCCGGAAGGTCATGGAACTCATTGAACGCCAGGAGGTGAATCACCTTGATTACAGGAGGATTTGGATGGTCGTGCTGGCCGCCGCCGGTTTCCTCCTGCTCGGGGGGATTCTCAACCTGGCGTCGGTGGTTTTGCGTTGAAAAATTGCTAACCATGCCCCGATAATTTCTGTTAAATGGCGCTGATAGCACAGGAAAATTTCGTGCGTTAGCCCTGTGTCCTCGCCTTTGCGGCAATAAAAAATATTGCGAAAGATGCGGGGAATCCTATAATAACTTGACGACGGGTAAAATCAAAGCCGCCGGCTTGGACATGGCTAAAGTTATAGCCGCTACGGTCGGCATGCCAAGGGGGAATTGCCCTACCGTTGGCCCCACGGATAGCCTGTTTAGGGGGAGGATTTTAAAGGAACTCATAGCAATCTTAAACAACTTATAACATATTGTTTATGCACCAGTTATACCTTAAACGCTTATGTTTTTATGAGATATGAGGATGGCTAAATAATGCCTGTTAATCCGCAGGTCGCTGGTTCGAATCCAGCCGGGGGAGCCAATTTTAACCCTATGACGGATTGGTCTTCCATTTCATCACCTGAGCCAGAGCGACGTCTACCCCAAATGGTGAATGCGGCCCGGGAAACCGTCAAAGCCCTTAAAGGATAGGGCATTTTTAAGCGGATTTAAGCATATTTTGAGGAGGGAATGCCGATGTTTCGCAAAATTTTCCTGGCATTGGCGATTATGGCGATCTTGTCGGGTCAGGTTTTGGCCGGGACGATTGTCCTCAAATGGGGCGATACCCAGGGGCCGACCCACATAGCGGTGCAGATGATCGGGCGCATAGCCAAAAACGTGGCCGACAGGACCGGGGGAGGGTTGGTGATCCAAAGTTATCCCGGCAGCCAATTGGGCGGTTCCATCCAGATGATCGAGGGCGTGCAATTGGGATCGCTGGACATCACCACCGAGGGGGCGGCCAATTTCGGGCAATTCCTTCCCGCCATCGGCGTTATGGAATCCCCCTATGTCTGGCGCGATGCCGCCCATCTGGAAAAGGTCATGAACGGGCCGATCGGCGAGGAATACAACCAGAAGCTTATTTCCGCCACCGGCATGCGCATTCTCGGGGCCACCTATTACGGCGCCCGGCAGATCACCACCACCAGCCGGGAGGTCAGGGGAATCAAGGACATGGCCGAGTTCAAGCTCAGGGTCCCGGAGAATGAGGTATTCCTGGCCATGGCCAACTCTTGGGGCGCCAAGCCCACGCCCATGAACTTCAACGAGCTTTACCTGGCCCTGAAGCAAAACGTGGTGGACGGCGAGGAAAATCCCCTTCCCACCATTGAAGCGGCCAAATTCTACGAGGTCCAGAAATACCTGGTAAAGAGTTATCACATCGTCACCCCCCGGCTGATCGTGATTAACGAGGAGACCTTTCAGAAACTGGGGGGCGACAACCAGAAAATCCTCCTTGATTGCGTGGCCGATGGCATCCGTTGGAACAACGCGGAGATTCTCCGGAAGGAGTCGGAATTGGAGGCGACCTTCAAAAACTACGGCGTAACCATCATTGAAGTGGACATCGACGAATTCCGCCGCCCCATCCTGGAAAAGGTGGTGCCGCAATTCGAGGGTAAGTGGGGCAAGGGCGCCTGGGAAAGGATCCAGTCGATCCAGTAACGGCCTCCCGGCGGCGTTTTCTTATGGATGGAAAAGCGGAGGCGGTGAATGCTCGCGCTGATGGCGGTCAAGCGGGTGGTGGACAGGCTGGTCAATATCTTCATGGTGGGCATCTTCAGCCTGGTGTTCCTGGTTGTGTTGATCCAAATTTTTTTCCGCTATGTTTTGGGTTCCCCGCTGGTCTGGAGCGAGGAGCTTTCCCGGTTCATCTTCATCTGGGTCAGTCTGGTTGGCTGGGTGCAGGCGATTAGGAGCGGCTCCCACATTCGCATAACCTTCATTGAGGAACGCCTGCCGGCCGGATTGCAAAAGGCGATCCGCGTCCTCTTCCAGTTGTGCGTGATGGTTTTTTTCGTCCTGCTGATCTGGCTGGGTTGCCTCATGGTTTCCCGCACCTTCAACCGCTCCCTGGTCACCATTCCGGAATTGTCGGTGGGCATGCTTTACGCCTCCCTGCCGGTGAGCGCCCTTCTTTGCCTCTTTTATTCGCTCTGCAACCTCCTGCGGCCGATTGCGCAGGATCCGGCCGCCATTGAATAAAGGTCTGCCGGTCGATTTTAGGGAGGCGGCGCCTCATGGGCATGAACGTCATTTTCTTCATCTGGTTGGCCTGCATCCTACTAGGGATGCCGGTGTTCGCCAGCCTGGGACTGGCCAGCATGCTCCATGTCTTCTCCAACGAACTGAATTTTTACATCATTCCCCAGCGGCTGACCACCTCGGCCGATTCCTTCCCGCTTCTGGCCGCCCCCTTCTTTATCCTGATGGGCAACCTCATGAACTCGTCCGGGGTGACCCAGCGGATTTTCAATTTCGCCAACGTCCTGGTCGGGTGGATGCGGGGCGGCCTTGGCCACGCCAACGTGGTGGCCTCGGTTATCTTCGCCGGCATGAGCGGCGCCGCCGTGGCCGACGCCGGCGGGCTCGGGACGCTGGAAATAGCCGCCATGCGCAAGGCCGGCTACGACGACGACTTCACCTGCGCCATCACCGCCGCCAGCGCCACCATCGGCCCCATCATCCCTCCCAGCCTCCCGATGGTTATCTACGGGGTTCTGGCCGAAACCTCGGTGGGAGGGCTTTTCATCGGCGGCTTCATTCCCGGTTTTCTCATGGCTCTGGCCCTGATGTTCATGGTGCGCCATTACGCCATCAAGAACAACTATCCCCACGAGCGCTTCCCGACCCTGAGAGACATCTGGCGCGCCTTCATCGCCGCCTTCTGGGCCCTCATGACCCCCACCTTCCTTTTGCTGGGCATTCTCTCGGGCGTTTTCACACCCACCGAGTCGGCGGTTTTCGCGGCCTTTTTCGCCCTGTTCCTCGGCCTCTGCATCTATCGGGAGCTGGATTGGCGGGACATCCACAAGACCATACTTGGCTCAACTGAAACCAACGGCGTGGTGCTGGCCCTGGTCATGACCGCGGTGCTTTTTTCATGGAACCTGTCGGTGGACCAGGTGCCTCAAAGCATTGGCGCCTACCTGTCGTCGATAAGCGCCAGTCCCCTGGTGGTGCTGTTCATCATCAACGTCTTCCTCTTGCTGGTGGGTTGCTTCATGGAAGCCACGGCGGCGATGATGATCCTGGTTCCCATCCTCTTTCCGGTGGCGCTGGAACTGGGCGTGTCCTCCATCCAGTTCGGGGTCATGGTGGTTCTCAACCTCATGATCGGCACCATCACCCCCCCCATCGGGGTGGTGCTGTTCGTGGTATCCAACGTGGCCAAAGTGCCGTTTGAAAGGGTGACCCGAGCCACTCTGCCCTTCATCGTCCCCCTGGTCCTGGTCCTGCTCCTAGTGACCGTCTGGCCCCCAATCACCACCTATCTTCCCTGGGTCCTGATGGGGGTGCGGTGAAAACCGCCATTTCGGCGCGCTCCCTATCCATGCGCGGCTGGAGGCTGGATGGCAGGAAGCCAGGCAGAATTTCAACGGCGACGGCGACAGGAAAGAGATTCGGCCGATACCATAAACACTCCACCTCGCGATCTTCGGGAGATGGACGCGAATGATTGCGATTCTGGATAGGGCGGGCGACGGAAGCAGGACGGGGCGGAAAGGCGGGCGATTGGGAGCGCGAAAACGCTTTAAGAGGCAAACAACAAACAGATCCGGCCATCGCACCCTTCCATTTCCCGTTCAAGTTGTCTTCCGCGCCGCCCGCCGGCCCAAAGGGCTCCCAAGGTCATTGCCCCGGCCCGGGAACGGCGGACGACCCCTTTTCCACCATATTTCCGTTCGTGGCGGGCCCGACCTTGCCCAACAACTCCGGCAACTCAATGCCGGCCTGGGCGGCCAAATCGTGCATGGCCGGCAGCGACCGGATCAAATCCCGCATGAAATTGGCGGCTGCGCCGCCGCCGCTTTGGCCGGAACCGCCGTCCCAAACCGTGATTTTGTCGAACTTGATGTTTTTTATCGCCTCGACCTGCTTGGCCACGATGGCTTCGATTTTCTCGATCATGAGGAAACTGGTGGCCAGCTCAGGGCGGGAAGCGCAAATCGCCGCCAGTCTTTGGTAGCCATGCGCCTTGGCCTCCAGCACCGCCTTGACCCCCTCCGACTCGGCGAAATACCTCGCCCTAACCGCGTCCGCTTCGCCAAGGGCGATCCGCCGCAGCTTCTCGGCCTCCGCGTCGGCCATAACCTGGGTCTTCAATTTTTCCACCTCTTGCCGCGCCAGCTCCTCTTTTTTAAGTTTCGCCTCCTCTTGCTCCTTTTGCGCGATCAAAACATCGCGCTCGGAATTCGCCCTGGCGACTTCTCCCAGCCTCAGGGCCGCCGCCCGCTTCACCGCCAGCTCGGCGTCGGAGTCGGCGATTTGCGCCTTGGCGGTGTTCTCGCCGATCACCGCGTCGGCGTCCAGGCCGGCGATCCGGATGCGCTGCTCCCTCTGGGCGGTTATTTTGCCGATTTCGGCCTGGGCGCGCTGCTCCGCCACCTGGACCTCTTTTTCCCGGTTGGCGATGGCCTCGCCCACCTCGCCCAGCTTAATCTGCTGGGCGACCTCCACCTTCGCCTGATTGATCGCCTCGGCGGCCGCCTTTTTGCCGATGGCGTCGATGTAGCCGGATTCGTCGGTGATGTCCCGGATGTTGACGTTGATCACGTCCAGCCCGATTTTGTTCAACTCTATGTTGACGTTGACGTTGACCAGATCCAGGAACTTCTCCCGGTCTTGGTTGATTTCCTCAATGGACAGGGTCGCGATGACTAGGCGCAACTGTCCGACGATTATGTCGTTCGCTTGATTTATGATATCGTTCCTCCCCAGCCCCAGAAGCCGCTCCGCTGCGTTCAACATAACGTTGGGTTCGGTGGCTATGGCAATTGTGAAGGAGGATGGGACATTCACCCGGATGTTCTTTTTGGAAAGAGCGCCCCGCAAATCTATCTCGGTGGTCAAGGGCTCGAGCGACAGGAACCTGAAATCCTGGATTAGAGGGATGATGAATGTCCCGCCGCCATGGATGCATTTGGCCGTCTTGTTGCCGCCGACATTCCCGTACACCACCAGGACCATGTTCGAGGGACATCGCCGGTATTGCCTCGCCACGAAAACAAGCGCCGCGAAAACAATCAGCGCGGGGACAACCACCAACCCGAACAATCCCGGAAAGTCTTCCATCTCATTCTCCCCCAGCCGCTTTTTCAACGCGCAACAGGCAGTCCTCGACCTCCACCACCCTAATCCGATCGAAGGAATTTATTTCCCCGCCGCCGGCGTTGATCGCGTTCGCCACCGTCAATTTGCCGTTTATCTCGATTTGCACTCGCCCGCCGCCGTCCGCCGTGAAATTGGTGTAGGCCATGCCTGTACGTCCCAGGGCGTCGCCGTAGTCTTGGCTTGGGCTGCTGTCCAAGCGCATCACCTGGCGCATGAGGAAGGCCGAAAAGAAAAGTAAGACGGCTCCCGCGGCCAGCGCGAGGATGAACGAGGCCCCGGAGCCAAGCCCCCATTGCCTTAGACCGGCCAGGCCAATCCAGGAGAATCCCATCAAAAAAGCCAGGATGGACTGCAGGGACAAATAATCGAAGGAGGCGTCGCTTTCAAGCGCCCCGGCGGCGTCGGCGCCGGAACCCAACTCCGCCCCGGAGCCGAAAAAGAAAAACGCCGCCAGCCTCAGCGCGAACAACAGGGTGGAGATCGCCGCCAGCAACAAATAGAAATCGGCCAGGATTCCGCCGTCGAATGATTGGCCCACAGTCCGCCCGTCCTAAAAGGAATCGCCTAACCCCGGCCCGCGGCCGCCCGTTTTTCAGGCCAGCAACTTGTCCAATTCCCTGGCCAGCGTCTCGAAGGGGTGGGCTCCGAAAAGCCGCGCCCTTTCCGCGCCGTCCTTGAAGAAAACCAGGGTGGGGATTTCCTCCACCTGGCAATCGACCGCCGCCGCGCTGTGCGAATCCACGTCTATCCTGGCGATCCGGGCCCGGCCGGCATAGGCATCGGCCAACCTCGCCAATTCCGGCTCCAGAAGCCGGCAGGGCGGGCACCAGGCGCCGTAAAAATCCACCAACAGGACGCCCTCGGCCGTCTTTTCGGAAAAATCCGCGTCGGTCAGCTCGATGGGATTCCCCGGCATTGGCGTTCCCCTAAGTCAGCAGCTTGTCAAGCTCGGCGGACAGGACGTCAGCTTCGGTCAGCCCGATCAGGCGTTTCATTTCCCCGCCGTCCTTGAAAAGGATCAGGGTCGGGATGTTCTCTATGCCCAGCTTGGCGGCGATGTCGCCGTTGGCGTCGGTGTCGAGCTTGGAGACCACCGCCCGGCCGGCGTAGGCGTCGGCCAGTTTTTCGACAATCGGCCCCTGACGCCGGCAGGGCGGGCACCAGGTGGTCCAGAAATCCACCAGCGTGACGCCAGAGGCGACGACGTCGGTGAAATTGGCGCTAGTCAATTCCCTGATGTTGTCCGACATGCGAATCCTCTCTCTTGAAAAAGGGCGGCGCGGCCAGCCAAGCCAACCGCCGCCGGTCAACGACCGTAAATTTACTCGAAACCAGTCGCCAGCGCCACTAAAATATGCCGGCGGAGCGCAAGCATGTTGACGGGGGCGCCGGGTTGGCTACAATATGGGCATCAAGGGAGGGGGGCGGGGCGCCAGCGCCCTTAGCAAGGAATGGATTATGAGGCAAACGCCAACGCGAACCGGTTCCGCCGCCGCCCTGGTGGCGGCATTAATCATCGTCGTGGCCGTCTCGCGGGCGGCCATGGGCGCGAGTTTGCCGGAGCGGCCGCTGGGCGATGCCGCCGCCCCTCCGCCGCTCCCGCCGGCCGGGGCGGAGGAGGTCAGTTGGCTGGACAAGGTGGTGGCCATACCGGTGACGGGGGCTATTGTCGGCAAGCCCTTTTCCGAAATGGCCGACATGGTCGCCGCCGCTCTCGCCAAGGCGGAACGGGACCAGGCGCGCCTGATCGTCCTCGAAATCGATTCGCCCGGCGGCGAGGTTGGCACCTGCGACACGCTGTCCCGGAAGATTTTCGAGCTGAAGGTTCCAGCGCTGGCCCTGGTGCTTCATAAGGCGGTGTCGGGCGGGGCGATGCTGGCTACAGCGGCCAGGGAAATCATCATGACCCGCAGCGCCCGGCTAGGCGACATCCAACCCATGCAGGCGTCGATCACCGGCGCCGCCAACGCCATGGACGACCGGACGGCGGAAAAAATCGAAGTCGACATCCGCACTATCATGAAAGTATTCGCCGAGCATTACGGCCGGCCGGTGGCGGTGGTGGAGGCCATGGTCAGCCGCTCCTCGTCCCTGTACCAAGTGTCCTTCGAAGGCGGGAAGAAAGAATACCTCACCGGCCACGAGTTGGAACTGCTGGAGTCGAACATTGAAAAGAGGCGCGACTCCCGCCGCATCGCCGGCAGCAAGATACTGAAGCCCGAGGGCAAACTGCTGGAGCTTTCCGCCCCGCAAGCGGTGGAGTACGGCTTGGCTTCGGAAATGGTCGAGAGCGCCGAGGCCTTTTACACCGCCCGCGGCATCGACAAGGAAGACTTGGTCCGGCCAAAAATTGTGGAAGGAGAGATCGATCTCAAGAAACTCATCCCCTCCATGGATGACCTGGGTTTGCCGGTGTGGGTGGTGCTGTTGCTGGGCGTGTTCCTGGTGGTGGGCGTGGCCGGGGTGATAACCGAATACCACGCCCCCGGTTCCGGCATCCCCATCGCCATCGGCATCATCGGCTTCGCGTGCTTCTTCTCCACTCTCCTGATGTTCAACCGGGGCAGCCCGGTGGGCATCGCCCTTTTCCTGATCGGCATGGGGATGCTGGTGGTGGAAATCATGGTGCTGCCCGGCTTCGGGGTGACGGGGATACTGGGCATCGTCGGCATTATCGCCGGCCTGTTCCTCGCCTTCACCCCGGAATGGGGCTCCGCCTATATGACGCGCTTCCTGTGGCACGAGGTCGGCTCGTTCACCCTCTTGCTGTTCCTGGGTATGGCGGCTGTTTTCGCCGTCATCTGGGTCGTTTCAGAGCACGGCGACAGGTTGCCCATCGTCGGCAGGCTGTTCCTCACCCAGGTCCAGACGGCCGGGGTCAACCCGAATCCGGAAACTGTCCTGGCGCCGACCGGCGAATCGCGGCGTGAGTTGGCGCGCGCCCTGATCGGCCAGGCCGGGACAGCCGAGACCGCGCTGCGTCCGGCCGGCAAAGTGCGGCTTGATTCCGGCGCCGTAGCCGACGTTGTGACGGACGGCGGTTACATTGAGGCCGGCCGGCGGGTGATTGTCTGGGAAGCGGTCGGTAACCGAGTGCTGGTCGCCCCGGAGGAAAAACCCCGGCCAAGATCCGACGCGCCGTTTGCCTGACGCTTTGCGGCGCTTTCCCGTTTTTTTAGGAGAACCAACGTTATGAACCGTTTTATGGATCAAATTCCCGCCTCGCTGATAGGCATAATCGTGTTGGCGATTGTAATCGCCGTCGTGGTGTTCGGGTTTGTCCTGATCTCCTTCGGGCGGACCTGGATCCAAGCTAGGTCCTCGGGGGTCGCCGTGAGTTTCATCGATCTGGTCGGCATGTTCCTCCGCAAGGTCAACTCGACCCTCATCGTTAATTCCATGATCACCACCCACAAGGCCGGCCTTAAGGTCGCTCTGGACTTCCTGGAGGCGCATTATCTGGCCAAGGGCAATGTGGCGGCGCTTTCCAACGCCCTGATCATGGCGTACCAGGCCGGCATCGGCATCGTGCCCAAAAACCTCGCCGCCCACCTGCTGGCCGGCGGCAATGTCACCGATGTGGTGAAAGGACTGATCTCGGCCAGCCGGGCCAACATTCCTTTGTCCTTTGACCAGGCCTGCGCCATTGATTTGGCCGGCCGCGACATCGTAAAAGCGGTTAACACCTCCGTCGATCCCAAAGTCATCGACTGTCCCAGGCACGGCGAGGGCCCCCTGGCCTCGAAGGTGACTCTGGACGCGGTGGCCCAGGACGGTATCCAGTTGAAGGTCAAGGCCAGGGTGACGGTGCGGACCAACATTGAGCGCCTGGTGGGCGGCGCCACCGACGAGACCATCATCGCCCGGGTTGGCGAGGGCATCGTCTCCGCCATCGGCTCGTCCATCAACTACAAGCAGGTGCTGGAAAATCCCGACCGCATCTCCAAGGCGGTCCTGGCCAGGGGCTTGGACGCCGGTACGGCCTTCGACATCCTTTCCATCGACATCGCCGACGTCGATGTGGGCGAAAACGTCGGAGCCAAGTTGGAAATCGACCGGGCCCAGGCCAAGAAGCAGGTGGCCCAGGCCGACGCCGAGAAGCGGGCCGCCGAGGCGCGGGCGAGCCAGGCCGAGCAGGAGGCGCGCATTTCCGAAATGCGGGCCAAGGTGGTGGAGGCCGAGGCCCAGATTCCCATGGCCATCTCCGAGGCGTTCAGGAGCGGCAACCTCGGCGTCATGGACTATTACCGCATGAACAACATCCAGGCCGACACCGATATGCGCGGCGCCATCGGCGGCAAGGAAGCCAAACAGTAAGGGAGCGCCGCCTTGGAAATCATAGTCGCCATCATCAAGGCGCTTTTCGGCCTGGACGAAGCCGAAGTCCCGCCACCCCGGCCGCGCCGCTCCCGCCAACCGGCGGTTGAGGGTGCGGCCGGCAAGGAAAGGCGAGCGCCGCCTCAAGAAGCCGGCCCGGATCGGCAAACCTCCCTGGATGACATTTTCCGCCAGCTTTTCGGCGACGTCCCCGCCGAAGTGGAGCGGGAGCGGGAGTCGTCCCCTCCTCCGCCCCCTCCTCCGCCGTTTCCGCCTCCGATTCAACCGGAACAACCGGTCGGGAAGCGCCGTCGCCGGACTCCCGATCCCTGGGTCGAGGCGGCGCGAAAAGATATTGGGATCGCCGATCCGGTTCAAACGCCGCCGCCGATCCAGGCGGCAATGGCCGAGCCGGCGGCGGACGGGGCGGACGGAAAGCTTAACCGGCGGCGGCCGGCCTTGGTCGCGCGCCTGTGCGGCAACCCTTCGGAGCTGCGCGAGGCCTTTGTGTTTTCGGAAATATTTGGCCGCCCCCTGGCCGAAAGGAGGCGGGACTGAAGGTGAGCGCGACTAGGACGGAGCGAGAGGCGGTGGTCAGGGATTTGGTCGACGATTTGACGCCGGTGCGCATTGTCGAAAAATTGGATGAATACATCATCGGCCAGTCCGCCGCCAAAAAAGCGGTGGCTATCGCCATCCGCAACCGCTGGCGCCGCCAGCGCATTCCTCCGGAAATGCGTGACGAAGTGACGCCTAAGAATATCATCATGATCGGTCCAACCGGCGTCGGGAAAACCGAAATCGCCCGCCGGCTAGCCGATTTGACCGGCGCCCCGTTCATCAAGGTCGAGGCCAGCAAATATACCGAGGTCGGCTACCACGGGCGCGACGTCGAAAGCATGATCCGCGATTTGGCCAAGGCCAGCGTCGCCCAGATCCAGGCCGGGGCTATGCGCGCCGTGGCGGTCGCCGCCCGCGAGGCGGCGGAGGAGAGGGTACTCGACATCCTGTTGCCGCGACCGGAGGCGGACGCCGAATCGGGGGACGGGCAAAAGGCGGTGGAGCGCAACGCCCGTACCCGGGAAAAACTCCGGGCCCAGTTGCGCGCCGGCGGCTTCGCCGAAAAGAAAATTGAGATCGAGGCCAATGCCCCGCCGCCCATGGCCGGCATTTTCGGGGCGGTGAATTCGGACGAAATGGCTATGGAGATGCAGGAGATGTTGGGCAAGGTTCTGCCCGGGCGGCGCAAATCCCGCCGGGTCGGGATACCCGAGGCCCTAATTATGTTCCAGCAGGAGGAGGCGGAGAAGCTCCTAGACGAGGAGGCGATCCAGCGCGAGGGAGTCGAGCGCGCCGAGCAATCGGGGATTGTTTTCATTGATGAAATCGACAAGATCATCGGCTCCAACCGCGGGGACGGCCCCGACGTCTCGCGGGAGGGAGTGCAGCGGGATCTGTTGCCAATCGTCGAGGGAGCGGCGGTGACCACCAAATTCGGCCCGGTGCGGACGGATCACATCCTCTTCATCGCGGCTGGGGCTTTTCACGGGAAAAAACCGTCCGATCTCATTCCGGAACTCCAGGGCCGCTTCCCTATCCGGGTGGAACTGTCGCCCCTGACCCGGGAGGACTTCAAGCGCATCCTCATCCATCCAAAAAACGCCCTGTGCAAGCAATACCGGCTCCTCATGGAGGCGGAGGGAGTGGGATTGGAGTTCCAGCCCGATTCTCTGGACGCCATGGCCGGCTTTGCCGAGGACCTCAACCGCTCGGCCCAGGACATCGGAGCCCGACGCCTCCACACCATTATGGAAAAGCTTCTCGAGGACATATCATTCAACGCCCCCGATATGCGGGGCCGGACGGTCGGCATTGACGGCGGGACGGTGCGCGACCGGCTGGCCGGCATCGCGGCGAACGAAGATCTGTCGAAATACATCCTCTGACATGGCGGCCCTCAAGACCGAGGCCATCGTCCTCCGCCGCCGAATTTTCAGCGAAAGCAGCCTAGTGGTCGCCCTGCTGGGGCGGGATGGCGGTCGACTTGATGTCCTGGCCAAGGGCTGCCGCCGGGAGAAAAGCCCGCTTTTCGGCCATTTGGATGTTTTCCAACGCGAGTCGGTGCTGGTGCTGGAGCGGCCTCAGGCCGGGCTGGATCTTTTGCTCGAAGCCGGCTTCGTCGACGAGTACGCCGGCCTCCGCTTCCTCCCCCCAGCCTTCGCCGCCGCCGGCCTCTTGACCAACCTGGCCGCCGACGCCGCCCTGCCGGATGATTCCCAGGCCGGCCTTTTCGATATCCTGGCCCGGGCGCTCGGCATCCTTTCCGATTTGGGCGAGGCGTCGGCCCAGGCCCGGCTGTCCCCCCCGTTGCCCTTTTCCCCCGCCGGGAAGGAGGCGCTGGTCGGGCTGACGCTGAAACTCGCGCTTCTCGATATGCTGGACTGGTTCGGCTTCGGCATTGAACTCCGGCGCTGCGTTGGCTGCGGGCTGGAGCCGGAATCGGGAAGGGACGCTTGGCTGGATCGGCGGCAAGGCGGCCTGTTGTGCCGGAAGTGCCGTTCTAAGGCGGGCGAGGCGCGGAGCATAGGGTATACGGCCCTTCTCGCCCTCCGCGAACGGGGCGATGGATCGGAAAAACGGGAAATGGCTCTGCCGCCGGCCGAGCGGCGGCGCTGGCTGC
>JAISYD010000070.1 GCA_031270145.1 Planctomycetota bacterium | reverse complement strand
GGCGGACGATGCTTCGCATTCTGGCCCCCATTTTCCGGAACATCGTCCTTACCGCCTACGATTCGCCCCGGGCGGCGGAGACCTCCGAATTGGCCAAGTTCCTGGCGCGGGAGTTCCCGAACACCAAGGCGGCGGAGGCCATCGATCCGGCCCACGCCCTGACCCTGGCCGGCGCCTTCACCCCGCCGGACGGGCTGATCCTGGCGACCGGCAGCATCTACCTGGCGGGAGAAATACTAGCCCAATGCCGCCGGGAAGGCGCGAGGAAGGGATAGCGCGACCTGCGGCCCGCCTCAGGTCGATGCGGCCGCATACGCAAAGAAAATTTCCAGGCGCGGGCCCCGACATTTTCCCGGAGCGAAGACGTTTCCGATGGAAACGCGCGGACGCCGCGCTATAATCGGCCCGGAACCAGGGTCATCCGTTTTCCAAAATAAGGCCGAATCCATGATCGATACCAACCTCGCAGAGGGCATCACCTTCGACGACGTCCTGCTACTGCCGCAAAAAAGCGACGTGATCCCCGCCGACGCCGACACCTCCAGCCTCTTTTCCCGGAACATCGCCGTCAACATCCCCATAGCCTCCGCCGCCATGGACACGGTCACCGAGGGGCGGCTCGCCATCGCCCTGGCCGAGCAGGGCGGCATCGGGGTGATCCACAAGAACCTGCCGCCGCTGCAGCAGGCGAAGGAGGTGGAGGACGTCAAGCGCTCGGCCAACGGCATCATCGCCGATCCGGTACGGCTGAACCCGGACGACGTGGTCTCCATGGCCCTCGCCATCATCAACGAGAGGAAGCTGTCCGGCATCCCCATCGTCGAGCCGGACGGCCGGGTGGCGGGCATCCTCACCCGCCGCGACCTCCGCTTCCAGCATAAGGAGGACATTCCCATCCGCGAGGTCATGACCAAGGATAACCTGATCACCGCGCCCCCGGACACCTCGCTCGAGGCGGCGCGGGAACTCCTGTTCCGCAACAAGATCGAGAAGCTCATCCTGGTCGACGCCGAAAACCGCCTCCAGGGCCTGATCACCATGCGCGACATCAACAACTTCGACCGCTACCCGCTGGCCTGCCGCGACGAGCGGGGCCGGCTGCGGGTGGGAGCGGCGGTGGGGGTGGCCGACGACGAGCGGGTCAGCCTGCTGGTGGAGGCCGGGGTCGATGTGCTGGTGGTCGACACCGCCCACGGGCATAGCCAGAACGTCATGGACGCGATCAGGCGCTACCGCCGCGACTGCGGCGGCAGGGTCGACATCGCCGCCGGCAACGTGGCGACCGAGGCGGGGACCGGGGATTTGATCGAGGCCGGGGTGGACGCGGTGAAGGTGGGGATCGGCCCTGGCTCCATCTGCACCACCCGGGTGGTGGCCGGCATAGGCGTGCCGCAAATGTCGGCCATCTGGGCCGCGGCCAGGGCCGCCGCCGGAAGCGGAGTCCCCATCATCGCCGACGGCGGCATCAAATACTCCGGGGACATAGTCAAGGCCGTGGCCGCCGGCGCGGCCTGCGTCATGATCGGGTCGCTGCTCGCCGGCACCGACGAGTCGCCGGGCGAGGAGATCCTCCACCAGGGCCGGCTCTACAAAGCCTACCGGGGCATGGGCAGCCTTGGGGCCATGACCACCGGCTCCTCCGGGGAGCGCTACCGCCAGGGCGGGAGGCCGGCCGACAAGCTGGTTCCGGAGGGCATCGAGGGCCGGGTGCCGGCGAAAGGCTCGCTGGAACCGTTTGTCTATCAACTGGTGGGGGGTCTCAAGTCGGGCATGGGGTATATCGGAGCCAGCAGCATCCGGGAACTCCAGGCCAGGGCCAAATTCATCCGCATCAGCCAGGCCGGCCTCCAGGAAAGCCACCCGCATGACATAACCATCACCCGGGAGGCGCCGAATTACCGGTTGGACTAGCAAGGTCGGCGGCGGAGAAAGCCATGCCGGACGTCAAAAACGCGTTGGTTTTCCCCTGCGGCAGCGAAATCGGCCTGGAATTGCGCCGCGCCCTCGGCTCCAGCCGGCATTTCCGCCTCGTCGGCGCCACCTCGACGGCGGATCACGGCGCTTACGCGTACGCCGATCTCGAAAACTTGCCCCGCGTTGACGCGGCGGGGTTCCTTCCCGCCTTCGAGGCGCTTTTGTCGAGGCGGGAGATCGACTTCGTCCTCCCCGCCCACGACGAGGTCCTAATCCGGCTGGCGGAATGGGCCGCCGCCGGCGGCTCCGGGGCGGAGATCATCGCGCCGCCCGTCGAGGTTTGCCGCCTGTGCCGCTCCAAGAACGCGACCTACGCCTTTTTCGCCGACAAGCTGCCGACGCCCCGCCGCTTCTCCCCCGCCGATCTTGACCGCGCCCCCTATCCCCTTTTCATGAAGCCGGACGCCGGCCAGGGCGGCCGGGGCGCCGCCCTGGTCGGGGACGCGGCCGCGGCCCGGGAAAAACTCCGCCAGTCCCCAGCCGATCTGATCCTGGAATACCTTCCCGGGCGGGAATACACCATAGACTGTTTCACGGATCGGCGGCGGCGGCTCCTTTACGCCGCCGGGCGAATCCGTAACCGCGTCGCCAACGGCATAAGCGTCGACAGCCGGGACTGCCCGGATCCCCGCTTCCAGCCCCTGGCCGAAAGCATCAACCAGGCGATCCAGTTGCGCGGCGCCTGGTTTTTCCAATTGCGGGAGGACGCGGCCGGAACCTTGCGCCTGCTGGAAATCGCCCCCCGAATCGCCGGGACCTCGGGGCTGCGCCGGGTCATGGGGGTCAACCTGCCGCTCCTGTCGCTATACGACCGCCTGGGGCTCGAGGTCGAACTGATCGACAACCGCCTGGCGGGAACGGCGGTGGATCGCGCCCTGGCCAGCGTTTATCGCGCGCCCCTGGATTTCGCCACGGTTTACATGGACCTGGACGACACGCTGACGGCCGGCGACGGCGTCAATCCGGA
>JAISYD010000063.1 GCA_031270145.1 Planctomycetota bacterium | reverse complement strand
CGCGGAGACGGAAAAATGGAACTGCTCTTGGCCGCCTTGGCCATTGCCATGGCCTGGTGCTATGCCTGTGGCATATGGAGCGATAAAAACGTGAAGCCGATCAAGCTCAAGAAACACGGACGCAAGGAACACAGCGTCTTTGCACGAGGAATCATGCCACTTGGCGACTTGTTTCATGGCGTTTGCAAGGATCTCCGCCGGGTTGCCCTCGTCGTTTTCAACCTCTTGAGAGCCGCCATTGCGGCTCAGGGATAAAAATAGTCGTGTACTGCGCATGAAAGCCTATATTACCGCTGACAAGGTGGGGTATGAGAGTTCATCTCAGTTCAGTCGTGAATTCAAGCGATACTTTGGACAAAGTCCCGCCGATATGATGCGGGAATTACGCAGTCGTCCCTGAAAAGCGGCAAGAAGCTTCCAAGAGCGGAGCGGGAAGCGTTCCGCAGTCGGTCCAGTTCTGTCGCGAAAGCCTTTCCGGGAAAAAACCGCATCTGACCCGGTTGCCTTCAAAGCATTCGCAAAGGGAAAGGCCGGAAGCGAAGCCAAGCCCTTCCTGCCAGGTTGACAAACGCCCCGGCGGCCCTTATATATATACAAGTGGATTAGGCGGATGTTCCCGTTCGACGGAGACTTGCCGCCGAGGAGGCTAAGAAAATGGCTGCGTTGCCAGCGGAGGTCATGGCGGGTCGGCCTGATCGCGGCGGCCGGCCTGGCTATCGGCATGAGCGCTCCGCCGGCGGGCCTCACCCCGTTCGCGGCGGCCGGGATTGCCGGGGCGCCGGGAAGGATCCGGCCGCTCGTCCCCTTTTGGATCCTGACGAGCATTTTCCCGCTGGCGCTTACCTGCCCGCCCGGCCTGACCCTGTTCCTGCCAGGCCCAATGAATTGAGAAGGGAACCGGAATGCTGGACGAAAACTCATATTTCATGGCAATCGAGGGCGTCCGCGTCCGGATCCGCCGCTTCAACACCGTGGTGGTGGGAAGCGGCGCCGCCGGCCTGAACGCGGCCGAATGCCTGTGGCAGGGCGGCGAACGCCGCCTCGCCGTCATCAGCGAGGGATTGACGCTGGGCACTTCCCGCAACACCGGCTCCGACAAGCAGACCTATTACAAGCTGACCGCCTGCGGCGAGGAGGGCGACAGCGTCCGGCGCATGGCCAGGGCCATCTTCGACGGCGGCGCCGTCGACGGCGACACCGCCCTGGCCGAAGCGGCGCTTTCGTCCCGCTGTTTTTTCCGCCTAGTGGAGCTGGGCGTCCCCTTCCCCCATAACGTCCACGGCGAATACGTCGGTTACAAGACGGATCACGATCCCCTGCGCCGCGGGACCTCGGGCGGACCCCTCACCTCCAAATACATGCAGGAACGTTTGCTCCAGGCGGCGCGGGATCAGGGCATCCCGCTTTTCGACCGGACGCAGGCGGTGGAGATCCTGATCGGCGAGGCGCCGGGCGGCGGCAAGCGGGCGTTGGGGGTTCTCGCCCTCGATTTGGAGCGCCTGGACGACCGGGATCGGCGCTACGTCGTTTTCCCGGCCCGGAACGTCATCCTCGCCACCGGGGGCGAGGCGGGGATGTACGAGGCTTCGGTATACCCCCCCGAACAGGTCGGAAGCACCGGGCTGGCCTTCCGGGCCGGCGCCCGGGGCAAGAACCTCACCGAATCCCAATTCGGCCTGGCCTCGGTCAAATTCCGCTGGAATTTGTCCGGCACCTACCAGCAGGCGCTGCCGCGCTATCTGTCCAGCGCCCCCGACGGCGGCGACGAGCGGGAGTTCCTGGACGAGTTTTTCCCCAACCCCGGCCAAATGCTGGACGCCATTTTCCTCAAGGGCTATCAATGGCCCTTCGATCCCCGGAAAACGGCCGGTTTCGGCTCCTCCCTCATCGACATCCTGGTCTACCACGAGACAGTCTGCCGGGGCCGCAAGGTTTACCTCGATTACGCCCGCAACCCCTCCCGGCTGGAAAGCGGCGGCCGGCCGGACTTTTCCCGCCTGGGTCCGGAGGCCAGGGAATACCTGGCCAATTCCGAAGCCTGCCTGGACACCCCCCTGGATCGGCTGGGAAAAATGAATCCGGCCGCCATCAAGCTGTATCTGGACCACGGGATTGAACTGGGGCGGGAATGGCTGGAAATAGCCGTCGCGGCCCAGCACAACAACGGCGGCGTCGCCGGCGATCGCTGGTGGCAAAGCGAAATCCGGCGTCTCTTCCCCATTGGCGAGGTCAACGGCTCCCACGGGGTCTACCGGCCCGGCGGCGCCGCCCTGAACGCCGGCCAGGCGGGCGGCCTCCGGGCGGCGCCGTATATACTGCACAATTGCCGGGAAGACGCGCCAACCCGGGAAGAGCTTGAAAAGGAGGCGAAAAACCTGGCCGCCGCCATCGCCTATGGCGAGGCGGCCCTGTCCCGCTCCGAGACCCCGCTCGATCTGCCGGGGGAGCGCCAAGCCATCGGCCGGCGGATGTCCCGCCAGGCGGCCCATATCCGTTCGGCCGACGGCGCCGCCCAGGCCCTGGCCGAAGCGGCGGAGCAGTTGGAGCGGTTGGAGGGGGCGGCGGCGATAAGTGAGCCGGCCCAGCTCGGGAGCCTGTACCAGTTGCGGGACCTGGCGCTATGCCAATACGTCTATCTATTCGCCATCCAGGATTACATCGGCCGAGGCGGCGGCGGCCGGGGCTCCTTTATGGTGCGGGACCCGGCTGGCGACAAGCCGGTCCCCGGCCTTCCCGATCTCTTCGCCCACCGGCTTGACGGCGGTCGGCTTGCGGGCCTGATCCAGGAAATCGCCTGGTCCGCCGGCCGCTGCCAGGCGTACTGGCGGCCGGTCCGGCCGTTGCCGCCGGAAGCCGACTGGTTCGAGACGGTTTGGCGGGACTATGTTTCCGGCGAAGTTTTTTCCTGAACGCTTGCGATGGGGCGTCGCAGGAGGGGCTGGCCGGCTTCGGCCGCCGGGCGGAGCGAGCGCAAGCGGGAGCGTTTTGTCCGCCGATCCGACGGTTTTTGATTGCCTCGACGGCGAATAATCCATATGCTGTGACGCTTGGACATATGGGGCGGCCGCATGACCGGCCATATGGCGCGCGCGGAGCGGCGGAATGTTCCGGCGGCGGAGGATGTCCCGGCCGCGAAACTTGGGCCTGGGTCTGGGAGTCGAGGCATGGACGATCTTTCCGGGCGACTCGCGGCCCTGATACGGGAGAGCGACCTCATCCAGGGGAAATTCATCGCCGAGAGCCTTGCCCGGCTGCCGCAGCCGGAACGGGAGGAGTTCGAGCGCTATCTTCGCTTCTGCCTGGCGAATGGCGAGTCAATCCCGAGTTTGGCCGACGCGTACTTGGGCATGGTCGACGGCATAATGGGGGAACAGCTTTATTTCGCCCGGAACGGCCGCTACCGCTATTCCCGGCTGGACGAGGTGGAGTCGCATGTATACGCCGATCCCGAATATATGGGCCGGTACGTGCGGGGCATCGCCATCAGCCTGTACCTGTGGCCGCAACACCAGGAAATAAAGCGTTTCTTCCAGGACGCGCTCCCCGCGAAAATGGCCGGCGCCTACCTGGAGGTCGGCCCCGGCCACGGCATGTTTTTCCTCCACGCCCTGCGGGGCGGCGGCTTCAACCGCTATCTCGGGATTGACATCAGCCCAACCAGCCTCGCGGCCACCCGAACCCTGCTTGATTCCGGCGTATTCGGGAATTTCTCCGGCTACGAGCTGATCCTGGCGGACTTCCTGTCGGTCGAGCCCCCGCAACCGGTCGCCGCCTGCGTCGCCGGCGAGGTGCTGGAGCACGTGGAGCGGCCCGAATTGTTTTTGCGGAAATTCCGCCGCTGCGCGGCTCCCGGCGGCTTCATTTTCATCTCCACCTGCGTCAACGCCCCGGTGATCGATCACATTCACAATTTCAACGGCGTCGAGGGGCTGGAGGCGCTTTTCTCCTCCGCCGGGCTGGACATCGACAAGAGGCTTTTGGTCCCGCACGCGGGCAGGAGCGTCGAACAAGCCGCGGCCATGCGGCTGCCCATCAGCATGGCCTATGTGCTGCGGAAAGCCTGACGCCGCCGGGCCCGGCCTGGAACTTCGCCATGGACGATCCTTTCCAATACCTTGAGCTTGACGCCGCCCGGCGCGAACCCTGGTTCAAGGATTTTTGCGCCCTCCTGAAGCGCATCGCGCAAAGGGGCGATCCGGCCAAGGCGGCCGGGCTTGCCCGCCTGGCCGTGACGGACCGGCTTGATTACTCCTCCCTGCGGGCGCTCGGGAGGCTGGCGAACGCGGATCCCGCCCGCCGGCCCGGCTTGCGCGTCGCGCTCCTTGGCGGACCGACGTCAAGCCAACTGGCGGAACTCCTCGGCCTGTATTTGTCGGCGGCCAACTTTGACGCCACGCTGTTTTGCGGCGAGTACCGGCAATTCCGACTGGAGCTGCTGGGGCCATCGGCCAGTCTGGACGCCTTCGCGCCCGATTTGCTGGTTTTAGCCCTGGACGCGGCCGACGCGCTCGCGCCCTTCGATCCCGGTTGGAGCCGGGCGGAAATGCACTCGGCGGCCAAGGGCGAGGCCGAGGCGCTGGCGGATCTGTGGCGAAAGGCCCAGGCGCGCTGGAGTTGCGCCGTGGTGCAAAATGTCCTGGAGGCGGAACCCTTTCCGGTCTTGGGCAACTATGCCTTCGCGCATGGCGTGTCGCGCGAGTCCTATGCGGCCGCGATCAACGCGGCCCTGCCCGGACAAGCCAGGGGCTTGGACGTCCACTTCCATGACCTGCCCTCCCTGGCGCGGGCCGAGGGTTCCCGCCGCTGGCATGACCCCCGCTATTACAACGAGGCGAAACTGCCCTGTTCGCCCGAATGCCTGCCGCTTTACGCCCATAGCCTGGCCTCCGTGCTTTCGGCCGTCCGGGGCGGGAGCAGGAAAATGCTGGTCCTGGATCTCGACAACACCCTCTGGGGCGGCGCGGTCGGCGATTTGGGTCCCTATGACATCGAGCTTGGACAGGGAAGCGGGCAGGGAGAGGCGTTTTGGCGTTTCCAGCGCTTTGTCAAAGAGTTGGCCGCCGGCGGCGTCGTCCTGGGCGTGTGTTCCAAAAACGATCGCGCCAACGCCGTCGCCCCTTTCGAGTCCAACGCGAATATGGTTCTGCGTCTCGACGACATCGCCTGCTTCAAGGCCGACTGGCGGGGCAAGGACGAAAACCTCCGGGAGATCGCCCGGGAGGTCAACCTGGGCCTTGATTCGCTGGCGTTTGTGGACGACAATCCGGC
>JAISYD010000054.1 GCA_031270145.1 Planctomycetota bacterium | reverse complement strand
GCCAAGCCGCGCGCCGGGTTTTCGCCGGGGGAAAGAACCTTGTCCAGCCGTTGGCCGCGCTTAGCCCTCTCGATCCTCCTTCCGCTCGCGCTGCTGCCGGCCGCGGGCTGCTCCCCCATTGTGATCTGCCGGATCGAGACCGAGATACTGCCCGACTACACCTGCCGCCGAATCGCCAGACTCGACATCAAGCCCAACCCCCGCTCGTCCCAGCAGCGCCTGGCGAACTATTTCCAGTTTCCGCCGGCCGAACTGTACGATACCTACGCGATCCGGCAGGAAGGCGCCGTCTTCGCCGGCGACTTCTCCAGCTATGATCAAATCCCGTCCGACTTGATCCGCAACCTCCCCGGAGTCCAGGCCAAGGCCAGAAACGTGTTCTCCTACCAGATAATGGACACGGTGCTGTTCGTTCTGGCGCATTTCGACGAGACCCTAATCGACGTCGTGGCGGGCGAGGAGGACGGCCAGGCCGCCCTGGCGGAAATGATCCGCCTTTGCCTGCCGGAGATCATGGCGGTGCTGAACGCCAGGTACGGGGCGCACCGGGACTTGTCGCGCCTTGAGGCCTGGCTCGGCCACGATCTGCCGGCGAAGGCGGCCCGCCTCTACGACGGGGCCTGGCGCGTCCACGCCGCCAAGCGGAGCGGCGTCACCTCGCCGGGCGAGGAATACGAGTATTATCTTTTCCTCATGGCCGAGGCCCGGCGCGAGGGCCTGGAGCTGGCCCCGCCGGAAACGCCCAACCTGTGGGACGAGAACCTGCGCCGGCTCAAGGAGTACGGGCTGCGGCTGGCCGAGCGCCTCTGTCCGCCCCGGCCCGGCGCCCCGGCGAGGGAGAGCGGCTTCCCCGCCGCCTCGCTGGGGGAATTGGCGGCGGCGCTGCAAAAGGCGATCACCGCCAGGCACGGCAGCATCAACGCCTTCATCGCCAAGCTGTCCGCCTTGGCGCCCCGCGCCTTCGGCGTCTACCTCCTGAGTTCGATTCTGCCTTTCCTGGCGTTGCCGGAAACCCAGTACCACTACCGGCTGCGCCCGCCGGGCCAGGTCATCCAAACCAACGGGGTCAGGGAAATGAACGGGGATCTGGTCTGGAATTTCACCGACCGCGATCTCGCCTTCACCGGCCAATCAATGTGGGCCAAAACCATCATGATCCGCGAGCCGGTCGTCCTGGCCCTGGATCTCAAGGGCTTCCCCGCCTCGCTGGACGACGTGGACCGGCTTTACGGACTTTGCCTCACGCCGGCCGGCAAGCCCCGCGAGACGCTGCTGGAGACTCTGGCCAAGTCGGCGAACGCCGGGAGCCAGGCCCCGCTTGAGGCCCTGGCCAACAATCCATCCGCCCCCGACGCGGCGGCGGCGAGGGAAGTCATCGAGTTTTTCGCGCGTTTCCGCCAGGCGCGGCCCGCCGCCCAGCCGCCAGCCGCGACCCCTCCGGCGCCCCCGATTCCGCCGTCCCCGATTCCGCCGGCGCCCGGCCCGAGGTGACGGGGACAGCCGGCCCTATTTCGACGCCCATCAGCCATTCCGGCGGGAAGGCGTGGCCGGCGGCGGCCAGAAGGCGACCAGCCCCCCTCCCGCGCCGGCCGCGGCCGCGGCGGCGCCGCCCATTCCGGCGAGGATGATCGCCGCGCCCAACCGCAAGCTCCGGATTTTCCGCCCGGCCGGGATTCGGCAAAGGTTGTTTTTTCAACAAAAGGCGGATTGACGCCTTTGGTAAAATCCTTTAACATCCCAGCGGGAACCGTGTGCCGGGCACGGGCGCTGTCCAGGGCCGGCCGCCGTTTCCACACTTGGCGGGGGATGCGAAAATGACTAGGAGAAACCGTGCGGCGCTCTTGTCGGCCCAAGCCGTTCTGGCTTTTGCCCTGGCGGGTTGCCTCCCCTCGGACGCGGCGATCGAGGGCGAGCTTTCGGCCAGTCGGCGCGAAGCCTACCTGGAATGGAAAAACCAACGCCAAAGCGGACGCGGCGGCGAGACCCGGGCGGACGGTCCGCTGGCCCTGGACGACTCGGTAAAGCTGGCGCTGCAATACAACAAGCAACTCCGGGCCGCCCTGCAGGATCGGGAGATAACCAGGGGCGGCCGCATCAGCTCCTACGCGGTGATCCTGCCGAGTTTCGGCGTCAGCGGCGGGAACGGCCACACCGAGTCGGGGGCCGGCGGCTATTTCGACAACTACTCGGCCGGGCTAAGCGTCCAGCAACCCCTGCTCGACGCCGCCATCGCCCCGCGGCTCATGAGCGCCCGCCTCAACACCGCCCTCACCGACGAATTGATCCGGGGACAGGTCCAGGATCTGATCGCCTCCGTCGCCAACACCTACTACGACATCCTCCTGGCCCAGCGCATGGTCGAGACGCACCGCGAGGCCCTGACCTCGGCCGAGGCCCAATACCACGTGGTGTCCGTGAAGATGATAAATGAGTCCGCCACCGAATACGACGGCCTCCGGGCCCAAGTCGACATAGCCTCCTCCCGGGCCAACATGCAGAAGGAAATGAACAACATCGACACCGCCCGGGTATCGTTGCTGAAGCTCATGGGGATCTCGCAGGACAGCGAAATCTCCTTCTCCGACAAGCTGGAATTCCTGCCCATGCGCCCGGTGCTGGAGCGGGCGGTTGAGATCGCCTCGGGTCAGCGCTCGGATCTCCGCCAGTCGGAATTGAACTACCGGCTGGAGCAGGAGGCGGTGCGGGTGGCCAGGAGCGAATTCCTGCCCACCCTGGCCATGACCTACAGCCAGAATTGGAGCGAGGGCGGCCAGTCGGGCAACGCCTTCGGGCGCAATCCCTGGTCGCTCGGGTTCGGCGCCAGCCTGAACCTCGGGATTGAGGACTACGGCGGGCTGGTCGCGGCCAAGGCCAGGGCCAAGCGCGCGCAAATCCAAATCCTCGACACCCGGGAGACGGTGATCAAGGAAATCCGCCAATACATGAACTCCCTGGCCAACGCCGAGGAGACGGTCAAGGCGCTGGAGGTGAACCAGGACGCGGCCCGGGAGGCCCTGCGGCTGGCGCTGGTCGGCTACCAGGAGGCCGGAACCAAAACCGAGGTCGACGTCTCCGCCGCCCGCAAGGCCCTCACCGACGTCATCGGCAGCTATTACGAGGCCCTGGCCAACCACAGCAAGGCCAGGCTGAACCTCCAGGTCGCCCTGGGCGTCCTGGGGCCGGCCCGGATTGACGGCAATATGCCGTCGCCGCCGAATGTGCCCATCGCCAACATAGCCGAATTCGCCGCCGACGACTATGTTCCGCCGGAGCCCATCCCCATGCCGACGCCCCACTCGTCCAGCCGCCGCGTCAATCCCAATTCGCAACCCGCCGCCGCGTCGCCGCCGCGGCGGCAACCGCCCGCGGCCGCGCCCAGCCGGCCAGCCGCAATCCAACCGGCCGCCGCTCCGGTTGCCCCGGCGCCGCCGGCCGCCCTCCGATCCCAGGCCCCGCTTCCGCAAGCCCCGGCCAACGGCCTCGGCCGGTCGCGGCCGCTGGAATTGGCGGATTCGCCCGTCCTGGCCGAACCGGCCGGATTGCCGCCGACCCAACCGACGCCGGTTCGGCCGCCAATGCCGGTGAAACCGGCGGAGCGTCCGCTGTTCCGCATATTGGTGCGCAACGCGGATCCCGCTTCCCCGGAAATGGCCAACGCCGACAAATGACCGCAGGCGGCAATCATGGCTAGAGGCGCGCGGACGGCGTCAATCCGCATTGATTACCGCGTTCACGACCGCGGAAAATCGTGATGCGCTTCGCCAATGAAGGCGGCGATGTCGACGCCCAAGCGGCGGTTGCGAAAAAATATCCGCCGCA
>JAISYD010000326.1 GCA_031270145.1 Planctomycetota bacterium | reverse complement strand
GCCATAATGTTCTGTTCATGGGCGCGCCCACGGACGGGTCGGCGCCTGTCCGGCCCGCAACCGACCGGCATCGCCGCATCCGCTTTTGGATGGTATAGTTGCGTCTGTTTAAGGCCGATATTTGACTGTGGGGTGTCCCGGGTGCTGGAGGGGCTATTTGTTCTTGACAAAAACAAACCCTTCGGCATTATTGCCGAAGGGTTTGTTGGATGTCTGGTCGGGCCGAGTGGATTTGAACCACCGATCTCTTGTCCCCCAGACAAGCGCTCTACCAAGCTGAGCCACGGCCCGACAAAGTTGGCTTTTTCGGCGTCCGATCCTTAGGATCGGACTTGTTTAATATCGCCGGCAAAGGGTAAAAGTCAAGACTTTTTCACTTTATTATTGTCTATTTGTCCAGGAACAGTCAAACAAGGAGTCGCCGGCATGGGAGCGTTCAAACCGATGGAACGGGAAATCAACTTCCCCGAATCGGAAAAACGTTGGCTCGAGTACTGGAAAAAAGAGGACATTTTCGCCAAGCAGCTGGCCCGGGGCCGGGAACGCGCCCAAAGGGAGGGAACGCGGCCGTTCATTTTTTACGAAGGTCCGCCCACCGCCAACGGCATGCCGCATCCAGGGCACGTACTGACCCGGGTGGTCAAGGATCTCTTCCCCCGCTTCCAGGCCATGCGCGGCCTCTCCGTCCCCCGCAAGGCGGGCTGGGACACCCACGGATTGCCGGTAGAAATCGAGGTGGAAAAGGAACTCGGGATCGAGGGCAAGCAGGCCATTGAGGCTTACGGAGTGGAACCCTTCATCAAAAAATGCGAGGCTTCGGTGTTCCGCTATTCCGGCGCCTGGCGCAACCTCACCGAGCGCATCGGCTTCTGGGTGGATCTGGACGATCCTTATGTGACCTGCGGCGAAAGCTATATCGAAAGCGTGTGGTGGAGCTTGCAGCGCCTCTGGGAAGCCGGCCTGATGTACCACGGCCACAAGATCGTCCCCTGGTGCCCCCGTTGCGGCACCGCCCTCTCCAGCCATGAGGTGGGACAGGGATACAAGGAAGTGGCCGATCCCGCCGCTTATGTCGGCTTCCGCTCCCTGGATGACCCGAAACTCCTCTATGTGGCCTGGACCACCACGCCCTGGACCCTCATCGCCAACGTCGCCCTGGCAATCGGCCCGGAATTCGACTACGACCACGTCCGGGCCGGCGACGAAACCCTGGTCATGGCCTCGGCCCTGCGCGAAAAGACGATGGGGAAAATCCCCCACGAGGTGGTCAAGACCGTCAAGGGGGCCAGCCTGATCGGCCGCGGCTATGAACAGCTTTTTCCCTTTGTCAAGCCGGACAAACCGGCCTTCCGGATCATCGCCGGCGATTTCGTGGGCCTGGACGCCGGCTCCGGCATCGTCCACATCGCCCCGGCCTTCGGCGAGGACGACCACCGCGCGGGCCGGGAAAACGACCTGCCGCTGCTCAACCCGGTCAGGCCGGACGGAACCTTCGACGCCGGCGTCGGATCCTGGGCCGGCAAGTTCGTCAAGGAGGCGGATCCGCTGATCCTGAAAGACTTGAAAAACCGCCGCCTGCTAGTCAAAAGCGAGCAATACATCCACGACTACCCCTTCTGCTGGCGCTGCCCCAGTCCGCTCCTCTACTATCCCAGGCCGGCTTGGTACATCCGCACCTCGGAGGTCAAGGGGCGGATGTTGGAGAACAACGCCGCCGTAAAGTGGCATCCGGAGCATATCCGGGACGGCCGCTTCGGCAACTTCCTCGCCTCCAACGTCGACTGGGCCCTGTCCCGCGAACGCTATTGGGGTACCCCCCTGCCGATCTGGCAATGCGCCTGCGGCCAGCGAACCGTACTGGGGGGAAAGAGGGAACTACTGGAAAAGGCGATCAACCGGGACGCCCTGCCCGCCAATTTCGAGTTGCACAAGCCCTGGGTGGATCAAGCGCTGCTCCGCTGCGAAGCCTGCGGCGGGGAAATGCGCCGGGTCCCCGAGGTCATCGACTGCTGGTATGATTCCGGCGCCATGCACTTCGCCCAGTGGGGCTATCCCCACCAGCCGGGCTCGGAGGAAAAGCTCCGGGACGCCCTGCCGGCCGACTTCATATCCGAGGCCATCGACCAAACCCGCGGCTGGTTCTATTCGCTCCTCGCCATCGGCACGCTCTTGAAGGAATGCGCCGACCGCCGCAAGCGGGCGGGCGCCGCGCCGGGGGATCTCGCGCCCTGGGACCGCGACTACCCCCTGCCCTTCAAAAGCTGCCTGGTGCTCGGCCTGCTCCTCTCCGCGGACGGCGCCAAGCTGTCGAAGAAGCTGCGCAACTATCCGGATCCCTTCGCCGTTCTGGAGCAGGAGGGCGCCGACGCCATGCGCTGGTTCTTCTGCGTCTCCAACCAGCCCTGGACTTCGACCCGCTTCTTCCAAGACGGCATCCGCGAGGCGCAAAAGGATTTCCTGGTGCGGCTCCGGAACGTCCAGTCGTTTTTCGTCATTTACGCCAACATCGACGGCTTCAACCCCGCCGGCGGGCTGGAGAGGCCGACGGATTTCTCGGAGGCGGAGTTCTCCCGCTCGGCCGCCCGTCCCGCCCCGGCGGCCCGGGGCATGCTCGACCGGTGGATGCTGTCGAAGCTGGAGAGCGCCACGCGCGAAATCGCCAAAAACCTCGAGGCCATGAACATCCTTCTGGCGGCCCAGGCCCTGGGCGGCCTGGTGGAGCAATTGTCCAACTGGTATGTCCGCCGCAGCCGCGACCGCTTCTGGTCGTCCGGACTGAACGCCGACAAGCTGGCAGCCTATTGGACCCTGTACGAGACGCTTTGCCGGATCGCGGTGATCAGCGCCCCCTTCACCCCGTTCTTCGCCGAGGATATGTACCAGCGCCTGGCCCGCTCCCTCTGGCCGGACAGCCTGCCGGAATCGATCCATCTTTTCCGCTGGCCGGCCGGGGACGCCGCCCGCCTGGACCCGGAAGTGGAGGAAAAGATGGATTTGGCCCGGGAAATCGCCTCGCTCGGGCTGGCCGCCCGGGCCTCCCGCAAAATCAAGGTCAGGCAGCCGCTGGCGCGGGCCGTGGTCGTGCTCGGCCAGCCGGAAAAACAGGGCGGGGCGAAGGAGCTGGCCGACGTCATCAAGGAGGAAATCAACGTCAAGGAGCTGGCTTTCGCCGACGACGCCGGACAATACGTCGACTTCGCGGTCAAGCCCAATTTCCAGGCCCTGGGGCCGCTGCTCGGCAAATCCATGAAAGCCTGCGCCGCCGCCCTGGCCAGGATGGACGCAAAGGAAATCCTCGCTGAATTGCGGCGCGGCGGAAGCTGCCCGGTGGCCTTCGACGGCCGGGAAATCCGCCTGACGCGGGAGCAATTGGAGATACGGCTGGCGGCCCGGGAAGGCTTCGCCGCCGCCGCCGGCCGGGAGGCGGTGGTGATACTGGACGCCCAGGTGACGGAGGAGTTGGAGCGGGAGGGCCTGGCGCGGGAGCTGGTGAACCGCGTCCAGGGCTTCCGCAAGGAATTGGATTTGCCGTTCGAGGCCCGCATCCGGGTGCGAATCGGCGCCGGCGGCAAGCCGGCCAGGGCGGCCCTGGAACATGGCGGGCTCATCGCGGCCGAGACCCTTGCGAGCGACTACCAGGTGAAATTCGAAGATCTCGGCCAAACCCGGGAGTTCGAACTCGGCGGCGAAACCGTCCGCCTGTCCATAGTCGGCGTCTGTTGAAGAAAGGCAACCATGTCTGGATACCTCAAGCTGGCTGTTCTCATTTCCGGCGGCGGCAGCACCCTCGCCAATTTGGTCGACTGGTGGGATCAGGGGCGGCTGCTGGGCAAGGTGGAGCTAGTCATCTCCTCCCGACCCGGAGCCAAGGGGTTGCAGGTGGCGGCCAAGGCCGGCATCCCATCCGCCGTGGTGGATTCGGACAAATACCGCCTCTCGGCCCGGGAAGGCGAGGAAATCTGCGACTGGGCCAGCATGTCGGAGGAAATCGACAAGCTGATCGCCGGAAAGGACTTCGACTTGGTGTGCATGGCCGGCTGGCTTTGCCGGTACCAAATCCACGATAAGTTGCTGGGGCGGGTGATCAACATCCATCCCGCGCTCATCCCCATGTTTTGCGGCCAGGGGATGTATGGGCGGCGGGTGCACGAGGCGGTGGCGGCCTCGGGGGTCAGGGTAACCGGTTGCACCGTGCATTTCGCCGACAACCTCTACGATCACGGGCCCATCATACTCCAGCGTTGCTGTCCGGTGTTTTCCGGCGATCTGCCGGAGGAGCTGGCGGCCAGGGTCTTCGCCGAGGAATGCGTGGCCTATCCCACCGCCATCAACCTTTTCGCCGAAGGCAGGGTGCATTACCGGCAGGGGATGCCGGCCCATGTGGACGGCGATCACGAGATAGACCGGTTCGGATTCGAATCGCATGACGATTGAGAACGCGGCGGAGGCCATCAACGCCGAGATAACCGCGCTATCCATCGCCCGCGACAGCCTGGACGGATCGTTCCCCGCCGCCCTGGAGGCGATTATGGCCTGCTCCGGGCGGGTGATCGTCTCCGGCATGGGCAAGGCCGGGCTGATCGGGCAAAAAATCGCCGCCAGCCTGGCCGGCGAGGCGCTGGAAATCATGCGGGAAAACCGCATCTCCGACATCCCGGTCCTCGACGCCGAAGGAGTGGTGGTCGGCATGGCGGATCTGAAGGGCCTGGTGGCCAGCC
>JAISYD010000324.1 GCA_031270145.1 Planctomycetota bacterium | reverse complement strand
TGGGAGGAGGACGAGGACGGCCATCGGGTGGCGATACTGCGCAACTACGCCGTGGTCATCCTGCCGCAGTTGACCATCACCGCCAGGAACATGGTGTTGAACATCGAACTGCAGGAAATTTACGCCGAGGGCGACGTCCTTTTCGACGAACCCGGCGGCAACGCCTTTTACTGCGACCAATTGACTTTCAACTACCAGGAATGGCGGGGCCTGGCCAAAAACATCAGGGTGAAGATGGATCGGGCCGGGGTGGATTTGCCGGTGCGGGACTTCCTGGACACGGCGCCTTCCACTTCCCTGGGCAACAGCGCCAGCTCCCTGAACGACGCCTCCGGCTCCCTGAAGCGCATGTATGTCCAGGCCAGGGAACTCCGGGCCCACGACTCCAACACCATGGAGCTTATCGACGCCCGGATAACCCCGGACTCCTTCGCCCGGCCGCACTGGTATTTCCGCTCCCCCGCCGCCATTTTCCGCAAGAAGGAAAAAATCGAAGCCTATCACAACACCGTCAACGTCGGCCGCCTGCCGCTCTTGTATTTCCCTTACCTCATCCGGGATCTGCAATACGACTGGCCCTGGATGCGCATGACCGGCGGGCAAAGCAGCGACTACGGCTATTTCATCCGGACCCAGTGGGGCTGGCGGCTGGCCGAGCGGCCGGGCAGCCCGCTGAAAATCGATAAAATCATTTTCGATCTCGACCTGTTCAGCCGCCGCGGCGCCGGGGCCGGAGTGGAGACGACCTACAAGCTGGGCGACCTGGAATCGCTCGGCAAGCTGAAACTTTACGGCGTCTACGAATACGCCATTTCCGAGGCCAGGGATTTGAAGCGCGCCCTGGAGCAGAACGAATTCCGGGACGCGGCGCATCCCGGCCTCTACCGCAAGGACTTCCGCTGGGCGGTGGATTGGGAGCATTTCCAGCAGCTTAACGACTACTGGGACGTCCGGGCCGAGGCGCATCTGCACCACGACCGCGACTACCTGCGGGATTACGATCCGGGCCGCTACTGGAGCGCCAAGGAGCCGGAAAACAGCATTGACCTCCGCCGCCTCGACAACAACTGGGAACTGGAATTCGTGGCCTCCTCCCGCCTGTCCAACAAATGGCAGACCAAGTCGGAGTACTATCCCGAAGCGCGCCTGACCATCCCCGGCCTCCGGCTGGGCGGTCTGCCGCTGTTCCTGAAGGACGATCTTCGCGTCGGCGTGATCAACCGCGGCTTCGACGAGGACGAATACCGCTATACCGACGCCTTGTTCAGGCGGGATCCGACCACCGGCCTCGCCGTCAGCCGGCTGGCCGGCAAGGACAACTACGGTTCCATGTTCCGGGTCATGAACGAACTGACCCTGGAGGCGCCGCTGAAGCTGGGCCGTCTCGCGGTTTTGAAACCCTGGGTCGGCTTGCGGACCGGCTATTATTCCGACGCCATGGGGACGGTCGACCCGGCGATTCTAGGCGATCTCCGGGCCAACGGGAAAAACAGCCCTTATTACAACCGCCCCTTTTCCCCCGGCGACCTCCAGGCCCGCGGAAGCGGCGGCGGCTATTACGCCGTCCCCTTCGGGGCGGATCTCTCCACCAGGACCTACAGCATTTTCGGAGCCAGCGACCAGTGGCGGCTGATCTCGGAGCCGACGCTGAGCTACCTGGAGAACGCCCGCCCGCGGCTTGACTCCCGGCGCGAGCTTTACCCGGTGGACGTTTTCGACGAATACCGCCGCCAGCGCCGCTTCGGCGTCGAGCTGCACGAGAAGCTGCAGCGCCGCGACTATGAAAACGCCCCGGGCGACAAGGTGCCGGAGCTTAACATCCTTGACTTGAACCTCGCCCTCTACCACTATCCCCGCGCCAGGGATCGGGACGAGGTGAACTACGGGCACCGCTTCTCGGAATTGAGCGGCGACCTCATTTTCCGCCCCACCCGCCGCCTTTCGCTTTCGCTCAGCGGCGACTATGATTTGCACGACACCGCCTTCAACCGCTTCCTGGCCTCGGCCGACTGGCGCCTCGGCTCGATGTTCCGGGTCTCGGTCGCCCATTATTATTACCGGGGCGGGAATTTCCTGGGCTTCGAAAACGCCGCCCCGACCTCGGAAACGCATTTCGCCCTCCGCACCAAGCTCTGGAACGATTCCAGCCATTACTCGGTGGAGGGCGCCATGGCCTTCGAATGGCGCCGCAGCCAGCCGGGGGTCCGGCACGGCTTCAACAAATACCGCCTCACCCTCTACCGCGACGTCGACACCTTCGAACTGGCCTTCAGCTATGTCCGCGACCGCAACGCCGGCAACCACGGCTTCTTTTTCTCGCTTTCCCCCAAGTCCTTCATGGGCTACGAGAGTCCGCCGCCCGCCTTTTCGGCCGAGGTGGAGCCGCTGGCCAGCGGCCGCTATCCCGGGGCCGCCGGCTACCTGGAGTCCGGCTACCGCATCGACAGCCCGGCGGCCGACGCGGATTTGAAGGATGTGCAATTTTGACCCCGCCCGATTCGGAAGCCGGAATCCTTGAGCGGGGCAACAGCGATCAGGCCTTTGAAAACCGGCTCCGGCCCAGGCGCTTCGAGGACTTCCCCGGCCAGGAGCGCCTGCGCCGGAACCTGGGCATCTACATCCAGGCCGCCAGGAAACGCGCCGAGCCGCTGGATCACATCCTTTTTTCCGGCCCGCCCGGCCTGGGCAAAACCACCCTGGCCGGCATTGTGGCGGCGGAAATGGGGGTCGAGCCGCACGTCACCTCCGGGCCGGCCCTGGAGCGGCCGGCCGACCTGGCCGGCCTCCTCACCAGCCTGAAGGAGGGGCAAATCCTTTTCATCGACGAGATCCACCGCCTTTCCAACGTGGTGGAGGAATACCTCTACTCCGCCATGGAGGACTGGGCCATCGACATCGTCATGGACTCGGGACTGTACGCCAAGAGCATCCATCTGACCATCCCCCGCTTCACCCTGATTGGCGCCACCACCCGCGACGGCCTCCTGACCGCCCCCTTCCGGGCCAGGTTCGGCATCCTGGAGCGGCTTGAATACTATTCCGCCGACGAGCTTGGGCGCATCCTCGCCCGCTCCGCCGGCATCCTCGGCATCCGGCTGGACCCCGAGGGGGCGCTGGAGCTGGCCCGCCGCTGCCGGGGCACGCCCAGAATCGCCAACCGCTTCCTAGCCCGGGCCCGGGACGTGGCCGAGGTCAACGGCGACGGCGCCGTCACCGGGCCGATAGCGGCCGAGACCCTGCGGATGCTGGGGGTGGACGAAGGCGGCCTGGCGGAAATGGATCGGCGAATCCTGGGCGTCCTGGCGCGCCACGACGGCGGCCCGGTGGGCCTCAAAACCCTGGCGGTGTCGGTGGGCGAAACCGAGGACACCCTGGAAAACGTCCACGAGCCCTTCCTCATCCGTCAGGGCTACCTGATCAAGACTCCCGCCGGCCGGAAGCTGGCGCCGGGCGGCTGGGAGGCCATTGGCGCCGGCAAGGCCCCGGGCGGGCTGTTCGGCGGCGGCGAATGACCGGCAAGGCAAAAAAAATCCGGACCGGCCCTTGCCAAGGACGCCTTGGCGGGGTATAATGCGGTTGTCGCGCGGTTGCGCCGTCGGGCGCGGCGACCCGTTGGGTTTCCGGGGGCGATTTGGATTCGACTGGGCGGGCGCGGTTGAAGCAGCGTGCCGGGGTTGATCGGTTGGCCCCGTTAAAAAGCCGATCACACTAATAACTGCCGAGCATGATTATGCTCTCGCTGCCTAAAGCTTAGGCAACGCCCGCGGCCGGGACGCCGATACCGTCACCGCGGGACGACATCGGCTGGACATTCCGTAGGCAGGCCCAAGCCGCCGGGATTTCGAGAGCAAACTTGGGCTGGCCAACCGGGGTCTGTCGATGAACCCCGGACGGCGAGACTCAATCACCGACTGCGCACGGAGCGGCTTCCTCCAAAAACGTCGCAGGACGCGGGTTCGATTCCCGCCGCCTCCACCATCCACAAAAGACAAGCCCGTCTCTCCGGGGTCATTCTCCGGGATGACGGGTTTTCTTTTTTCCCTTGTTTCTAAAGGAGTTGCGCCCGTTTCACATCTTTCCGAAGCACCTCTACGCAGCATCGATTCCTCCCATCATCCCGCCTTTCTCTCTCTGTTTCGGATGTTCCACTATTGTCCAAATGATTTATCAAGAACTTCGAGTGCCGGATCAGTTGCAGAGGCACTTAACGAGATATTTTCTTTTTTAGATTGACTTTCAGGCCGCCTATGCCTATATTAAATGCATAATAAAGCGAATATTTCACTTAAGGAGGCGGTAAGATGATAATCAGTTTCTCACTCGAAAACTGGATGTCCTTCCGCAACCAGGTCACATTTTCGATGGTCGCCAGCCGGGAGCGCCAGCATGGAGACAGGGTTCCCAAGCTCGGCAAATACCAGACGAGAGTTCTTCCGGTTGCGGCAATTTATGGAGGCAACGCGTCGGGCAAAACCAATTTCTTTAAGGCCATGAGTTTCGCCAAGGCGTTGGTCGTCAAGGGTACCCGGTTCGACAGCCTGATTCTTGTCGAGCCGTTCCGGCTGGACGCCAAGGCGGCCGATCAGCCGTCGCGGTTTAGCTTCGAGCTAGTGATCGACGAGATCGTTTACGAGTTCAGCTTCACGGTGACCCGTAAGGCGGTTCTGGAAGAGAAGTTGGCGGTCATTACGAGCACCAGTGAAAAGGTGCTCTACCACCGCCGGGACGGAAAGCCCAACTTCGATGCTTCCCTGGCCAAGAACCAGTTCCTCCAGTTCACCTTCAAAGGGACCCGGGACAACCAACTCTTTCTGACCAACTCGGTCTCCCAGAAGGTCGACAATTTCCGGCCGGTCTACGACTGGTTCAAGGACACGCTCGAGCTGGTCGCGCCCGATTCCCGCTTCGAACATTTCGAGCAATTCCTCGACGAGGGGCATCCGCTCTACTCAACCATGAACGAGATGTTGCCGCGGCTCGACACCGGCATTGCGCACCTGGGTGGCGAGGGGATCCCCTTCGAGAACATTCCACTGCCAGAACCACTGAAGACCAGGCTGCAGGAAGACGTGAAAGAAGGCATGACCGTTCGTATGCTGACCGAGCCGATCAACGAACGGTTCGTGGTGACCCGCAAAAGTGGCGAGCTGATCGCCAAGAAACTGGTGACCTATCATCCGGAGGTGGACGGCACGGAAGCCAAGTTCGAGATCCGTCAGGAGTCGGACGGCTCGCAGCGGGTGATTGATCTGCTGCCCGCGTTTCTTGAGCTCTCGACCCAAGTTTCGAAGAAGGTCTACGTGATCGACGAGGTTGACCGCAGCCTGCACACGCTGCTGACACGCGGATTGCTCGAAGCGTACCTCGCCAACTGCTCCACGGAAACCAGAACGCAGTTGTTGCTGACCACCCATGACGTGCTGCTCATGGATCAGCAACTCCTTCGCCGTGACGAGATGTGGGTAGCCGAAAGAGACGCCGCCGGAGCTTCGAACCTGCTCTCCTTCAGCGAGTACAAGGATGTCCGATACGACAAGGATATCCGCAAGAGCTACCTGCGGGGGCGACTAGGTGGAATTCCCCG
>JAISYD010000268.1 GCA_031270145.1 Planctomycetota bacterium | reverse complement strand
TTCATGTTGTCTCCTTTTTATAAAAAAACTGGTTGAATGGATGCGTGGCGATAGCGGCGGATCAAATGCTTTTCCCTATATTTATCCTTCGGTCCCCCTTTCCGTCAAGGCAAAAATATCGAATTATTTTTCCAAAAAGGACGATATTAGTCTTGCTATTCAACTTTGTTCGGAATATAATGCTTTTATCCGATAAATTAGTGACCATTGCCTTGGAAACTGGAGCCCGGCCCATTCCTTGGCAAAACTTTTATCGGAAACCATGGCGTGGATATTGGTCAGACGTGTGAATTGCAACCGGAGGCGACGGAGATGACGCGGCTCCTGGCGCGGAAACGGCGGTTGGCGGCCGTGTTTCCCATTTTGCTTTATCTAGGCGCGCCGTCCGCCGTCCCGGCCGCCGATCCGGCCGCGGCCTCCCTGTCGCGCAGCCGGACGGCGGCCCTCCTGACCGCCCTATTCTATCACGACATCCCGGCCGAGGCGGCGGAGTTCCGGCTGAGCGCGCCAGGCGGCGCCAGCTTGGGCGCGCTCTCCCCCCGTCGGGTAGAGATGCTGCCGGAGCGGGCGAAGATTCTGGATTTCGCCCATTCGCTGGTTTACGAAGGCGGCTATTTTCCCGGTGAAATTTATCAGATGCTTGGCTATAGCGGCGCCGTCGCCGCCAGAATCGCTAGACTAACCCGACAATTGGATCGGGCCGCCGGTTCCGGCGCCCCGCCCTCGCCCTGGGAGGCGGCCGGGCGGGTGGGGCGCTCCGGCTTGGGCGGCGCGTCCGATCATTGGGCCATGGCGCCGGGCGAGGACGGCGAACCCGGCGTCCTGTCGCCCGGTACCCTGGCCTACCTTCCGGCCCTGGCCGTGACCTACGCCGAATATCCGGCCGACGGCCGGGAGGCGGCGGCTCAGTTGGCGGTGTTGAAGGATGGCGATCTCCGGGCCGGGCCGGCGGCCCGGGCGGCTTTTTCGCTGCTGCACAACATCCTTACGGCGGATCGTCACGACAAGGACGCCTGGCTCGTCGCCGCCTCGGCCGACGGCGGCGACGCCGACACCGAGCAGGATGTCCGGGCGGTGCGGATCAAGGATTGGCGCTACCTCCGGGGCGAGGAATGCGCCATGGGCCGCCTGGAACGGGCAATCCACATCTGGTACAAGTCGGCCGGCTACGAGGAAAGCCTGGCGGCCGGCCGGGAGCGGCTACGCTCCAGCGAAAGCCTGGCCTATCTCGCCTCGCTCTCCGCCGCCACCTACGGGATGGAGAGCCTGCCCCGACGGGTGATTGTCGCCGGCTCGGAGGATCGCCAGTTGCTGGATCTCATTAACGATCTTTACGATTTGGCCACCAGCGAGGCGGTTTTGCGGGTGGCTTCGGAAACGCCCTAGATTTTAGACACGGCGTCCGGGAGCCGCCTTGGCCAAAACCTTCTATCGGGTCCTGCGGCAGCTGGCGGGACCGGCCGGCGCAAAGGAGAGCCGCCTTCCGATCCGGGCGGCGGAACGCCTGGGCTGCGCCGCCGGGGACATTGCATCCTGCCGCGTCATTCGGCGCTCGCTTGACGCCAGGCGACGGCGCGGCAAAGAAATGCTGGTTTACCACCTCCGCCTCGAATTGCCCAGGCGGCTCCGGAAATATCTCCGGCAACTGGCTGATCCCGAGGTGGTTTTTGAAAAAACCGGCCAAGCGCCGGCGGCGCGCGAGCCCTCCTGCCCGGCCGCTTTTCCCCGACCGCTGGTGGTGGGGGCTGGGCCGGCCGGCCTCTTCGCCGCCCTGCGCCTGGCCCGGGCCGGCTGGCGTCCGCTTCTCGTTGAGCGGGGCGACGGCCTGGCGGCGCGCCGGCGCCTGGCGGCGGATTTCTGGCGTGACGGCGTCCTCGATCCCGAATCCAATGTCCTTTTCGGCCTGGGAGGGGCCGGCCTCTTTTCTGACGGCAAGCTGAACACCCGGCATAAGGATCGTGACGGCTTGGCCGGCATCCTTCGCATCCTGGTCGAGGCCGGGGCGCCCGACGACATATTGATTGAGGCCGAACCCCATGTCGGGAGCGATCAGTTGGACGGCGTGGTGGAGAGCTTGACGGCCGAAATCGCTTTCCGGGGCGGTGAAATCCGCTGCCGGACCCGGCTCGCCGGCCTCAATTTCCGGGACGGCGGCCTGGAGGCGGCGCTATTGGACGGCCCGGACGGATTGGCCGAGGCCGCCGCGCCGGCTTGCGTCCTCGCCGTCGGCCACAGCGCCCGGGATGTTTACGAAATCCTGGCCGGGGTCGGCGCTCAATTGGAGGCGAGATCCTTCGCCGTAGGGCTCAGAGTCGAGATGCCGCAGGCGGCCATTGATCAATCGCAGCGCCGGGAAGATTCCGCCGCGGCCTCTTTCCGGTTGTCCCGGGCGCCGGACGGCCGGGCAGCCGCCTGCTACACCTTTTGCATGTGTCCGGGCGGTCGAGTGATAGCCGCCGCTTCGGAGCCGGGGCGGTTGTGCGTCAACGGCATGAGTTTCCGGGCCCGGTCGGGCGAATGGGGCAACGCCGCCTTCCTTTCGCCGGTGACGCCGGAGGATTTCGCTCCCTTCGCCGCCTGCGTCCCCCATCCGGCCCTGGCGGGGTTGGCTTTCCAACGGCATTGGGAGGAAAAGGCCTGGCTGGCCGGCCGGGCCGGCGGTCCCTACGCCGTCCCCGGTTGCCGGCTGGAGGAATTTGCCGGGAGAGGGCGGCCGACCCTGCCGGAAAGGCGGGGCGTGGATCGCGCCGCCGCCGCCGATTTGCGCCGGCTTTTGCCGGAACGAATCGCCGAAACCTTGGCGGAGGCGGTTCCGGCCATGCTGGGGCGGCTCCGCCGGCTGGATTTGGGCGAAGTGTCGCTTTACGGGGTTGAAAGCCGCAGCAGCGGCCCGGTGCGGGTGGTTAGGGGCGAAGGCGGCTGGGCCGTGGGTTTGGCCGGGCTTTATCCGGCCGGGGAGGGATCGGGGTATGCCGGCGGAATAATGACCTCGGCCCTGGACGGCTGGCGGGCGGCCGGAAAACTTATGGCCGCCACGGTCAGTCGTCGTAAATCTTGACCCTGAGGTATTGCTTGCCCCACTGTTTGGCCTCGTGGTGGTAGGTCATCCGCAAATCGACGTGCAGGAGGCCGTCCCGGCGCCAGTGGCGGCGCATGGCCCCGCCGGTGTCGTCGATTTCCGCCAGACCGTAGCCAGGCACGAAAATGCGGGTGCCGTAATTGAGATAGAGGGGATCGGCCGCCACTCCCGGGAGCCAGGCGTTTTTACCGATGCTGGTTATGCCGGGCGAAAGTGAGCCGCAACAACGGGCGCAGGGGCAATAGGCGGTTACCATGGCCACTTCCTCCCGGTACCAGCCGGTTTTGTCCCATTTCAGCCGCTTGCGGCTGGCCGGGGCGCCGCGGCTGGCCTGGTCGGCCTGTTCCGCCTCGCGGCGCGAGCGGACGGGATCGGCGTTTTCCGGCACGAACAATATGGCTGGCTTGGGGCGGAGGGCGGCAAGCGGCGCGGCCGGCTGGGCCGGGCTGACGGTGGATTCCCCGTTTCCGGCCGGCGCAATCGCGGCCAGAGGGCGGGCGGAGCCGGCGCCGACCGCCGAGGCCAGCGGGGACGGCGACCGGTTGGCGCCGTAATCGGTGCTGGCCGTAAGCAGCATGAAGCAAAACGCCGCCGTCGCCGACAGGAAAAATATCCGGATACGCCAACGCATCCCGTCTCTCCGAAGTCCCAACCGCCCTGTTTTCCACCGCCGGCCTTGCCAAGCGGGGAATTGCCGCTACAATATGCCACCGCCATTGTAACTCGATTTTCCGGGTTGCAAGCTTTTTTTGCGGCTCTTTCCAGTTGAAATTGACGGAACGATTTGGCTGTTTGCGGACAAGGCGGGGTAGGGGGCAACATGGAGAACTATGCGGAGTTGGTCGGGAGGCGGGAGGAGGTCGCCTATTATATGCGCCGCCTTTACCGGAAGGATCTCACCTCCTCTTCCGGCGGGAACATCAGCCTCCGTCTCCCGGATAGGCGGATACTGATTACCCCGTCGGCCCTGGACAAGGGCGAACTGTCCGGCGATCAGGTGGCGCTGTTGGATCCGGAGGGGAAAAATCTTTGCCTAGACCTGGCGCCAACTATGGAGGTGGAGCTGCATCTGGCGATTTACCGGGTCAGGCCGGACGTTTCGGCGGTCATGCACGCCCACCCGCCTTTCGCCTCCTCCTTCGCCTGCTCCGGCGTCGACATCCGCCTGGATCTCACCCCGGAGGCGCGCCTGGTGGTGGGACGTTTGACGAAAGCTCCCTATCATCCGGCCGGTTCCCGCGAATTGGCCGAGGCGGTCGCCTTGGCGCTGGCCTCGGAGGACGCCAGGGCGGCCCTGATGCTCAACCACGGGGTGACGACGGTCGGCGCATCCATGTTCCAGGCTTTCGACCGGCTGGAGGTGGTGGAATTGGCGGCCCGGATGACCTGGATTGCCCGGAGCTTAGGCCAGCTGTCCGGCCTGCCGGCTCCGCTTTGACCGCCGCCGGGATGATCGGCGAAAAAAGGAAAAAAAAATTGACAAATACGGCAAAAGTCGTATATTGAAATTTGACCTCTGTCATGTTCGCAATGGAGATTATTCTCGAACCGACTCCTTTAGTAACGGGGACCAAAAACCGTTGTTCCAGAGCCGTGTCCCGCTTCGGCGGAACTAGTACTTTTGGCCGACGGTGCGGTTCCCACCTGGGCCCAAGGGTTCAGAATCCCGTCTTCCATGCGGCATTGCGATGGAGGTCTTTTGCGAAAACCTGGCCGCCCGTCAAGGGCGGCCCTTTTTGATGCGCCGGGGAAGCGGATTTCAGTTTGACGGGGAAAATGGGCCATGGTGATCCTGGTTTATCTGCTTTACATCTTCCTGCCCATTGTTCTGCTGGTGATCGGAATCCTTTGGCGACAACTGGACCAATACTCTGCTGCCAACCGGCGCGGGGTTGCGCTATCCCGCCCGGCTGTCGGGCGGGCAGCAACAGCGGGTGGCGCTGGCTCGCGCCCTGGTGTTCAACCCCAGGGTGCTGTTGCTCGACGAACCGCTCTCCGCCATCGACGCCGGCCTGCGGGTGGAATTGCGCAAGCAAA
>JAISYD010000237.1 GCA_031270145.1 Planctomycetota bacterium | reverse complement strand
CGAGGTGCTTTTGAGTTGCGATACACTGCAATTCGACGATTATTCAAAGTATGAAACCGATATTTTTGACGACATCGCCAAGCGCAAACGGCATTCAGAGGTTTTTCCCCAAGAGCTTGAAAAAGCGTTTGCCCTGGGGAAGCGCTTGGCTGAATAACCCCCAGCAAAAGGCGGCCTCGCATTGCGGCGGAACGGGTCGCAATCAATCCGATTCTCGTGTCCGTCTCCGCCCTGATTCCCAGCGCCTCGAGACATTCACCAAATGCCTGCTTGTTTCGGTAGTCAACAGTTCCTTCGGCGTCCGGCCAACGGATTTTAGCCCGCGACCTTTCCTTCACGCTATCGAACGTAAGGAACCTGACATGTTCGCATAAGTCCCAGGACATCGGCTTGGCGAATAAGTGACATCCAAGCTCACTTTGATGACATTGATTCAAAACCAGCTGAATAATCACCAGCATAACCAAGAAAGAACGCCATTGGGCGTTCTTTCTTGGTTGCTCTCGCGCTTATTTGCTGGTATAATGGCCGCCTGTGAAGCTGATGTGTGCGCCAACGAGCGGGGACGGATTTTTTAGACTTTTACCAAAAATGTTATAAATGATGTTATATTTTATTTTCCGTCACCTTAATTCATTGCACACAAGATCTATCTTAACTATTCGATTCCCCGCGGGGATGCCGATCTTTAACCCCTTTCCTTGCAGGTGGTTATATTTTTCCTGTAGGGGCGGGTATAATCGCCACGCCGGTCGTCGTCGGTACGGTTGGGCGCATGCGAGGCGTGATTTCATATGCCGCCGGGCCGGCGCCGCCTAGGCGGCGAAACGGCTGAAACAAGGACGGCGAATGTCTGGCGGATCCGAAGGAAAGTCTGTCATCCCGGAGGAGTTGGCCGGCCGGCGCCGGCGCATGCTGGAGCGCGATTTGGCGGGGCGGGACATTTCCGATCCCGCCGTGCTCGCCGCCCTGGCGGCGGTGCCGCGGCACGAGTTCGTCCCGCCGCCCTTCCGCCTCCGGGCCTATGATGACGCGCCTCTGCGCATCGGTTGCGGCCAGACCATATCCCAACCCTATGTGGCGGCTTTCATGACCCAGGCCCTGCGCTTGGCGCCGGGGCTGAAGGTATTGGAAATCGGCACCGGCAGCGGCTACCAGACGGCGATTCTGGCCGAAATGGGGCTGGAGGTTTACAGCGTGGAGCGCCACGAGGATCTTTCCCTGGCGGCCGAGGCGGTCCTGGATCGCCTGGGTTACGGGGATCGGGTGACCCTCAGGGTGGACGACGGGACGCTGGGCTGGCCGGAGGAAACGCCGTTCGATCGCATCCTGGTGGCGGCGGCCGGCCCCCGCATCCCCCCGATCCTGGCCGATGAATTGGCCGACGGCGGGCTCCTGGTGATGCCGCTGGGGGAGATCCGGGGAAGGCAAAGCCTCGAATTGGCGGAAAAGCGGGGCGGCGTTCTGTACCGCCGCAGGCTGCTGGAGGTGTCCTTCGTCCCCCTGCTTGGGCGGGACGGCTATTGAGGGCTGTTTTTCCCCGCCAGGACCTTCCTGAGATATTGGCCGGTGAAGCTGGATTTGTCCCTGGCCACCTGCTCGGGCGTGCCGGCGACGACGACCGCGCCGCCGCCGTCCCCGCCCTCGGGGCCTAGATCGATCAGCCAATCGGCCGACTTCACCACGTCCAGATTGTGCTCGATGACGATTACGGTGTTGCCCATGTCCACCAGCCGGTTCAACACCTCCAGCAGGCGCTTGATGTCGGCGAAGTGGAGGCCGGTGGTGGGCTCGTCCAGGATGTAGACGGTGTTGCCGGTGGCCCGGCGGGACAGCTCGGTCGCCAGCTTGACCCGCTGGGCCTCCCCGCCGGAAAGGGTGGTGCTGGACTGCCCCAGGGTGACGTAGCCCAGGCCCACGTCCGCCAGGGTGGTCAGCCCCTCGCGGAGCGGCGGGATGTTCTGGAAAAAGGGCAGGGCGTCGGCGATGGGCAGGGCCAGCACTTCGGCGATGTTCCTGCCCTTGTATTTCACCTCCAGGGTTTCCCGGTTGTACCTGGCGCCGCCGCACTGCTCGCATTGGACGAAGACGTCGGGCAAAAAGTGCATTTCGATTTTGATCAGGCCAGCCCCCTGGCAGTGCTCGCAACGGCCGCCCTTGACGTTGAAGCTGAAGCGCCCCGGCTGGTAGCCGCGCATCTTGGCCTCGGTGGTCTGGCTGAAAAGCCGCCGGATGTCGTCGAAAACGCCGGTGTAAGTGGCGGGGTTCGAGCGCGGCGTCTTGCCGATGGGCGACTGGTCGATTTCCACCACCTCGTCGACGCGCTCCAGCCCGTACAGCTTTTCGTGCGGGGCCGGCTTGACGCGGGAGCCGTTCAGATGCCTTTGCAGCGCCCGGCACAGGGTGTGGGTGACCAGGGTGGACTTGCCCGAGCCGGAAACCCCGGTAACGCAGGTGAGGCAGCCCAGGGGGAAGGCGGCCTCCACCCGGCGCAGGTTGTTGCCGCTGGCGCCGGTGAGGCGCAGGACGTTCCCCTTGATGTCAGCCCGGCGCCGCCTGGCCGGCGCGGGGATGGACTCCCGCCCCGAAAGATAGGCCCCGGTGGGGCTGGCCGGATTGGCCGTCACCTCCGCCACCGTCCCCGCCGCCGTCACCTCGCCCCCCAGCTTGCCCGCCGCCGGCCCCATGTCCACCAGGTAATCAGCCGCCCGGATGACCTCCTCGTCGTGCTCCACCACGATGACGCTGTTGCCGAGATCGCGTATTTTGAGGAGCGTGGCCAGCAGCTTGCCGTTGTCGCGCTGGTGCAGGCCGATGGTGGGCTCGTCCAGCACGTAGCAGACCCCGACCAGGCCGGAGCCGACCTGCGAAGCCAGCCGGATGCGCTGGTGCTCGCCGCCGGAGAGGGTGCTGGTCATGCGATTGAGCGTGAGGTAGTCGAGCCCGACGTCCGACATGAAGGACAGGCGCTTCAGCGCCTCGTTCCGGATGGGGCGGACGACGGCGTCGCCCTCCGCGCCCAGCTTGAGCCCGGCGATGAATTTGATGGCGTCGCGGGTCGACATGGCGGTCAGCTCGGCAATCCCCAGCCCCCCGACCTTGACCGCCAGCGCCGCCGGCTTCAGCCGCGCCCCGCCGCAGTCGGGACAGGGGCTTTCGGCCATGCAGGCGTGGATTTTCTGCTTGACCAGATCCGAGTCGGTGCGGCGGAACTGCTCCTCCAGCATGGGTATGACGCCGGCGAAGCCCGGGCCGTCCCGCGGGCCGGAGCCGGCCGCGCCGGGTTGGCGGGAATCCGGGTCGCCCCAGAGGAAGATGTCCCGCAGCTTTTTCGGCATGGCGGCGAAGGGCTGGCGGACGTTCGCCCGGTAGCGGCGGGCGAACCAGTCGATTTCCCCCTGGTATTGCATGGCCAGGAACATCGATCCCTTGCGGCAGATCTCCAGGGCGCCGCCCTTGAGCGAGAGCGACGGATCGGGTATGACCAGTTCCGGATCCAGATCCAGCCGGGTGCCCAGTCCGTCGCAGGTGGGGCAGGCCCCGAAGGGGGTGTTGAAGGAAAACATCCGCGGCTCGATCTCCTGGAAGGAGATGTTGCAGTCGGCGCAGCCGAAATTTTCGCTGTAGGAGCTGTCCCGCCAGACGTCCTTGGCGGTTTCGACCGAAACGACCGCGATGCCCCCGGCCAGCCGCAGGGCGGTCTCCACCGCCTCGGCCAGGCGGCCGGCCGAGTCCTTCCCCACCTGCAGGCGATCGATCACCGCCTCCAGGGTGTGTTTGCGCCTTTTCTCCGGGATTTCCGCCAATTCGCGGATTTCCCGCAGCAGGCCGTCTATGCGGGCCCGGAGGTAGCCTTCCCGCTTCAGCATGGCCAGCACGTCCTTGTGCTCACCCTTCCGGCCCCGGATCAGGGGCGAGAGGATCGCCGCCCGCTTCCCCATGGCCTCGGCCATGACGCTGTCCACGATTTGCTGCGGCGTTTGCCGGGTTATGGGCTTGCCGCAAATCCAGCAATGCGGCGTCCCGGCCCGGGCGAAAAGAAGGCGGAGGTAGTCGTATATCTCGGTGGTGGTGGCCACGGTGGAGCGCGGGTTGGCGTGGCTTTTCCGCTGTTCGATGGCGATGGTCGGGGGGAGCCCGGAGATGGACTCGACGTCCGGCTTGCCGGTCGTCGCCAGGAACTGCCGGGCGTAGGCCGACAGGCTTTCGACGTAGCGCCGCTGCCCCTCGACGTAAATGGTGTCGAAGGCGAGGCTGGACTTGCCCGATCCGGACAGGCCGGTGATGACGGTCAGGGCGTTCCGGGGTATGTCGAGGCTGATGTTTTTAAGGTTGTGCTCTTTGGCGCCGTTGATCCTGATGTATTGGTCTTCCGCCATGCCGCCCCCTTGCCCTCGTCCGCCCCGGCAAACTCCCGCCGCCCCGTCCCGCCGCAGTTTACCAGCATTCCGGCGCCGGCGCAAGGCGCGCCAACCCGGAAAGGATAAGGCGGAATCCCCTCCGGCGCAACCGGAAACGGGGATTGGGCGAAGGCGGTCGGGACGGCAAAACGACCTCCCCAACCATCGCAAGGTCTGGTCGCGCAAGGAGCGGCGGAGTTCGTCCAGAATTTTTCCGTTGGCGGCGATTAGGCCCTGCCCGCGAAGGTATTCCCGGATAACGAGGGAAGCGTCGATCCCCAAAGGCGTTTCATTGTCGGCGGCGCCCGGGCGGACAATCGCGGCGATCTATCGATATAAATCATCTTAACCTTGCCGGCGTAGCTTTTCTGGAGCTTCAGGACTTCCAGGTTGTCGCCCTCGATGTATTTGACTGTGAATCCTTCAATCATAATTTGAAACGCTATCCGGATTTTGCATAACGT
>JAISYD010000191.1 GCA_031270145.1 Planctomycetota bacterium | reverse complement strand
GCCGGCCGCAATCGCCGCCCCGGGGCGGCCGGTAATCCTCCCGCCGCAAGGCCGCTACTTCGGCCGGCCGCAAGCCCAAGAGCGCCATGCAGCCAAGAAACAAGCCCACGTCCTCGCGCTCCTGGCGCAACCGTCGCAGCCGCCGCTTGAGTTCGCCGATTTCCAGCGCCACCGGCGGCTTGCGGTTTTTGCCTGGCAGCTTGCCGCGCGATTGCATCCGCTCCACATTGAGCAGCGGCAAAAACTCCGGTGCATAGTGTTTTTTGCGCGCCCAGCGGGCAAAGGCCTTGAGCGCCCCGACGTCGGCGTTGACCGTGTCGGGCAACACGCCGCCGGCCAGCCGCCGGCGCATCCAGCGCTCCAGCTCGTCGCGGCCGATAGCGTCCAGCGGCCGCTGGCGGAAGGCTCGGTCGAAGACGCCCAGGCGCTTGCGGTGCAGGGCCAGGGTCTTGTCGCAATCCGGCCCCCGGCCCATGCCAGCCTTGCTGTCGGCTAAAAATTCGGCCAGCTTGCCATGAATTGAACAACAGCCCTTGGATCCCTGGTCAAGCTCTTGCTCCGCCTTGGCCAGGGCCGACTCGATCAGGGCATTGTATTTGAGGGCCTCTCCTTTGTCCCGGCAAACGCGGCGCACTTGCCGCCGCACCGTCCAGCGGCCGGCGATCTTGCGATAGGGCATGTCACCAGGTCACCACATAAGTCAAGCTGGCCGCCGCCAGCCAGTATATCACCTTCCGCCACTCGCCCAGGCCACCGGCGGCGGCGTAGCCGATCGCCGCCGCCACATCGATCGCCACCAGCACGGCCGGCAGGCACCAGGGGCGCCAGGGGTAATCCAGGCTGGCCCACACCGAAAAGCCCATGCCCACCGCCGCGCCGATGACGATGGACAGCATTGTGGTCGGATCGTAGGCGCTCACGATAGCGCCTTCAGATCCGCCAGCCGGACCGCCTTGCTCTCTTCCGCCGCCCTGATGTCGGCCTCGATCCGCTCCCGGGCCGCCCGAAGGACCATCTCCCTCGTCCTATCCATCAAGCCCACCAGCGTGACCGCGTCGGCCGTCGCGTCCTCCCACGCGGTTTCGTATATTCTTAGCCGGAAAAGGTCCCAGGCGTCATATGCATCGCTTGGGATCAAAGCGTTTTCGCCGCCCGCGCCGCCCGTAAAGCGCCCGTTTTTGTCCCGGACCGGTATCAGCGCATCCATCCCTCTCCCAAGCGCCTCTCTTTTGCCCGCCATGTCATCCTCCAATTTTTTTAGTGGCCACAATTTCGATGTTGCGATTGCGGCGCCGCAGCGCCCGCGCCACGTCGCGCGGCGACCAGCCCTCCACGGTCTTGCCGACAACCTCCCGGCCGCCGTCCAGGCGCCGGTATTGCACATAATGTCTTTCCACGATTTCTCCCTTACCGCCGGCGAAGAGTGCCCGGGCATGTTTTGCCATGCAATTTTGGCATCCGGTCGCACGGATATTCCGGCGGCGGATTGTCCTCCGTCCCGTAAACCGCGGCCGTCTCCCCGCAGACATCGCACCGAAACTCCCAAATCCGCCTTTTCCCGCCGCTCACCGCGGCCGCCGGCGTTTTGCCGATCCAGGCCGAGGGCGACTTGGCCAGGGTGTCCAGCGTCCATGCCCGCATTTTCGCCGCGTCGCGGTTGTCGCCGTATTTTGCGTCGGCGAAGTGTTGCATGGCCTGGCGTATCTCCGGCATGGTTATATTGCCGTTTTGATATTGCCTGGCGAAATTGGCCGCCCCCAGGTTGGTCTTGGCGTCGTCCAGCGCGACGACGCCGATCCGGTCGCACACTCCCCACCAGGCGGCCTTGACCATCAGCAAAATTTCTGAAAAGCCGCCCCCCGCTTGCGGGGGGTTGGGGGGTGTTATATTACTCTTACTCTTACTCTCCGGCGTGACATCCGCGTGACAGGCGGCGCCGGAAATTCCCCGCCCATTCTCCATTTCTCCTCCTTTTTTGCCCGCCTCCTCCTCCGCGCCCGCCATCCCGTCCCGCCGCCGCCTCTGGCGGCTTGCGTCGGCCTGGCGGACTTGCTGCAGCTGCCCGCCGCCCGACTCCCAGTCATGGATGCGGTACAGTCCGTCCGCGTCCACATCCACCAGCCCCACCCCCACTAGCGCGTCTAATATTTTGCGCCGCATGTCCGCTTGCGCGATGCCCAGAGCAACCAGTAAACCGTCCGGCGTTGCTAGCCCGGTCAGGACCCCCGTGGGAGCGTCTGACGCCACCAGCAGCCAAAAGCTGACCAGAAACCCTCGCGCCTCGAATGCGTTCCAATGTAACCTCCGCCGTAATTCCCTTACTTTGGGGTGATCGGGGAAGCTGTCAAAAATCTTGATCCAATAGTCGGAGCGGGGCACACTTCATCCTTTAATCGCGTCGGCCTCGGCCGCCGCCGGTTGCTTCACTTTCGCGTCCTCATCTCAGACACACCTCCAAAATCGGCTCCCAAAATTCCCGGCTCATGACGGTTTCCCCTCCTTTTGGAACACCACCCAATGCGTCCCGGCCCGTATGCGGTTGCCGAACAGCGGCTTGTGCGAGGCCAGGGCCAGGACATCCGCCAGCTTGATTTGCGTCTCGGCCCATTTGAAAACCAGCGTCCCGAGAGGCTGGAGAACTCGGAAGCACTCGGCGAATCCCCGCCGCAAATCATCCCGCCATTCGTCGGATAGAACGCCATACTTGACTCTCAACCACGAGCTTTTGCCGGCCTGCCGGAGATGCGGCGGGTCGAAAATCACCAGCGGAAAGCTGGCGTCCGGAAAAGGCAAATTACGGAAATCGCCGATCCGATCCGGGGCGATAGTGAACGTCCGCCCATCGCACAGGGTTGTCTCCACCGTCCGATTGTCGATGAATAGCGCCCGGGTGTCCGCCTTATCAAACCAAAACGCCCTGCTCCCACAACAAACGTCCATGACGCTGGGGGTTGCCGGAACCACATTCCCGACATCAGGAAATTGGTGGCTATCAATCATAAAACACCTTGGCGATTCTTCTAAACATCCACTCGATGACCGGAACCGCCATGCCGTTCCCTATCGCCCGGTAGCGCGGCCCGTCCGCCGCCGGCTTGCCGCGATACGGGACAAGCGTGTAGTCGTCGGGCAAGCCCTGGAGGCGCTCGCACTCGCGGGGCGTCAACCGGCGGACGGCGGAATGCGCCATTACTTTCGGCGTGTTCCGGCTCGATGCGTTGCTGTTGGTGTTCAATGTCCCCATCATGTTGCCCGTCCGCAATTCGCCCGCCTGGTTTTGTTGGATGGTCAGGGCGACGGCGTGGGCGTGATGGGTGGCGCCGATGGTGGCGCAAACTTCCTCGTCCCATCCTTTGCCCTGAGGGCCGTTGTGGGGTTGTCGGCATAGCTGGCCCTGCTGGATGCAATAGGCGACGCACGTCTCCATCCCCTGGTTCCGGCCGACGGGATGCGTCACGTCGCCGGAAACGTCCGGGTCCTGCGAACCATGGAATGCCACTAGCGGCATCTGGTTATTCGCCTGTTTGGAACAGTTGCTTGCCGTCAAGGTAACGCCGACCGTTCCGTCGGCGTTGGCGACCATGATCGGCGTCCCGCGTCCCGTGCCGTCCTCGCCACCGCCCGCAGGGCCATATGCAACGCTTTCGGCAACGTCTTTCCCCTTGCCTTGGCCCGCCGCAATATTCCGGCGCAGGCCGCCTTGCTCAAATAATATTTCGGATGGATCGATTCCGGAGGATCGAGCACATCCGACAAGGTAGACGCGCCGGCGACGTTGGGGGACGCCGAAATATTGGGCATCCAGGACGCGCCAAGCGAGGTTGCGCCGGGGTCCAGTAACCATACCTGCGTTCGTCCATCTCCCCCCGCGTGGATGGATGGGGCGATCATGTCCCGCCAGTTGAGCGACGAGGCAGCCATAAGCGTTGTCCTTGACGGATAGGACGCCGGGGACGTTTTCCCAGACGACGATTTTTGGATCGATGTCATCAACCGCCTCCGCAAAGACCAGGGTGAGATTGCCCCTGGCGTCGTCCAGGCTCCGCCGGTGGCCCGAAACAGAAAACGCCTGACAAGGCGGGCCACCCACAACCAGGTCGCACTTGCCGCGGTACTGGCTCCAGTCATGCCGGGTCATGTCGCCGACGTTGGGGACATCCGGATAATGGTGTGCCAGGACGGCCGACGCGAACGGATCAATCTCCGCAAAGCAAATTGGCGTCCATTCCAGCCGCCGGGCGGCAACGGAAGCGCATTCGATGCCGGAAAACAAGGAAATGTAGCGGATGCTCATACCGTCGCCTCCACGCGGGCGAATAGGCCAAGCTGTTTCGCAACCTCGGTTCATTGCGTCAAGAAGCGTCCAGGCGGCCTCTGCTCACTCCCTTCGCCGCCGCCTCAACGTCGGCGGGCCGCGCCTCCTTGGCGCTGTAGACCGTCACGCCCCGGCAGGCGCGGCGCACCTGCGCCAGCGCCGCCCGGTATGACGGCGCCTCGACGACGGCGCGGACGTCCTCGGCGGCGTCGGCGGGGCGGTAGTGCATGAAATACTTACGCATGGTGTATTTCCTCCTGTCCCTCGATCTCCCCCTCTCTCTGTAACGCCGACCAAAAAACGCAGCCGTCGCCATCGTTGGTTATCTCTCCGGAGCGACGGCTGGGTCTCCCGATTGCATTAAATGTGTCTCAAAAAGCCCCGCCGGGGGGAACCGGCCGTCACCCGGGGCGGTGGCGGACCGGACGGCGGGGAGGATTTTTTCAACTCATTTCGTCGTTCCAGGGAAACATAAGCATCAATAGGCCCGAAACGGCCATGCTCACAAATGCTTCGCGCCATGTCTTGTCGCGCAAAGCCCAGTAGGACAACACCATCCCGCCCACATAAAAAAACGCAATATCAACGCGATTCACGGAACGATCCTCATTTCTCCAGGCCTTAATTTTTCCGCGCCGGCATAATCCCGATACGCTTTTTCC